>JAAYUB010000135.1 GCA_012517875.1 Acidobacteriota bacterium
CACACCCTCTATGTGGACCAGGAGCACGATTACTGGGCCGAGCCGCACGCCACAGTCAACCGGGACCTCACCCGGATCCTATTCGGCTCCAACTGGGGCCGCAGCGGCACCAGCCAGGTGGACACCTACCTGATCGAGCTGCCGGCGGACTGGGCCGCCCTGTTGAAATAGCCGCATCCTGCCGCCCGTTCGCTTCTGCTACAATACGTTCGGCGCCGCCGCCTGCGGCGGGCCCGGGAGGTTCCGAACATGGAGTGCCGCGTCGGCTGCGGGGCCTGCTGCATCGCCCCGTCCATCAGCTCGCCGATCCCGGGGATGCCCGGCGGCAAGCCCGCCGGGGTGCGCTGCATCCAGCTCACGCCCGACAACCGCTGCCGCCTCTGGGGGCGCCCCGAGCGGCCGGCGGTGTGCGTCAGCCTCCGGGCTTCGCCCGAGATGTGCGGCGGCGGCGCGGCCGAAGCGCTGGCCTGGCTGGCCCGGCTGGAGCAGCTGACCGCGCCGGCCGCGGGTGCTGCGGCCGATTCACGAACACAGGAGACATCATGACCGACGAACGTTTTCCGCGGGAAGAACTGGCGGGGCGGCTGGAGCGGTTTCAGGCGGCCCTGGCCGGCGCCGGGCTGGACGGCGCCATCGTGCTGCAGCGGGCCGACCGGGTCTGGCTCACCGACGCCGCCTTTCAGGGCGCGCTGCTGGTGCCGGCGGCGGGCGCGCCGCGGCTCTTCGTCTGGCGCGGCCGCGGCCGGATCGGCGGCGGCTGCCCGTGCGAGCCCGAGCCGGTGGCCGGAATGGGCAAGCTGCCGGCGGCGATCGCGGCCGCCGGCCTGGCCGGCTGGCGACGGGTGGGCTTCGAGGAAGACGTGCTCCCCGTGGCCTGGTACCGGCGGCTCGTAGCCGACGTCTGGCCCGCGGCCGAACACGCCGACATCGCCCCGGCGCTGCGGCGCTTGCGCAGCCTCAAATCGCCGCGGGAGCTGGCGCGCGTCCGCGTCAGCGGCCGGGTGCTGGCCGGCGGGTTCGCGGCGCTGCGCACGATCCTGCGCGAGGGGATGCCCGAGTACGAAGCCCAGGCGCGGCTGGATCTGGCCATGCGGCTGGCGGGCGACCAGGCCGCCGGGCGCACCCGCGGCTTCAACGCCGAGGCGCGGGGCGTGGTGGCGTGCGGCGCGTCGGCGGCGGTGGACACCGCCTTCGACGGCCCCATCGGCCAGCCGGGCCGCTACTACCTGGCGCCCATGGGGGCGGGCAGCGGCGTGATCCGCACCGGCGCGCCGGTGATCGCCGACTCCACGGCCGGTTATGCCGGCTACCTGACCGACATGACCCGCACCTACCACATCGGACCGCTGGACCGGCGCTTCGTCGACGCCCATAATTTCTGCGTCCATATCCTGGCTGAAGTCACCCGCCGACTGGTGCCGGGGGCGGTGCCCGAAGAGTTGTACCAATGGGCCGTCGACGAGGCGGCGGCGGCCGGCTACGCGGAGCACTTCATGAACCGGGGCGAGAACAAGGTCCGCTTCCTGGGGCACGGCATCGGGCTGGAGATGGACGAGGTGCCCATTCTGGCCCGGCGCTTCACCGAACCACTGGAGGCGGGAATGGTCTTCGCCGTGGAGCCCAAGATCATCTTCGACGACGGCGGCGTGGGCGTCGAGGACACCATCGTCGTCGGCGCCGGCGGCGGCGAGGTGGTGACGCCCCTGGAACTCGGCCTGATGCAGGTCGGTTGAGACGCAACGGAGCGGAGACCATGCCGTACCTGGTGGACGGCAACAACCTGATGGGCCGCGCGGCGGCGCGCGGGTTGGGCGGGCCCACCGACCGCCGCGGCGTGGTGGCCGCGCTGGCGACGCTTGCCGCCGGGCGCGGCGGGCGATTCACTGTGGTGTTCGACGGAGCGCCGGACGCGCACTTCGCCGGCGACGTTGCGCTCGGCCCCGTCCGAGTGGAATTCGCCGCTCCGCGCTCCGCCGACGACCGGATCCTGGCCCGGGTGCGGGCCGCCCGCAACCCCCGCGACCTGACCGTGGTGACCGACGACCGGGCGCTGGCCGCCGCCGCCCGCGGCCTGGGGGCGCGGGTGGCCGGCGTGAACGAGTTTCTGGACCGCCTGACCTCCGGCGGAGGGCGCACCGCCGGCGCCAAAGGCGACACCGGCCCGGTGGACGTAGCGTTTTGGGAGAGCTACTTCAGCGGCCGCACCGACGACGACTGATCGCTGTCGTACTCGTGCTCGTACTCGTGCTCGTACTCATCATCGTCATCGAGCCTTGAGTACGATTCCGACTTGCGAGCACGAACGCGGCCATCAACCATCAACCTTCAACATCCCCCCAGGAGCTTGCCCATGAAACCGTGGTACGAGGAGCTGTTCGAAAACTACGCCGAGTCGTATGATCGCGAGGTGTTCACCCGGGGCACCGTGGCCGAGTGCGACTTCATCGAAGCGGAGCTGGGACACGACCGCACCCGCACCATTCTGGACATCGGCTGCGGCACCGGCCGCCACGCCATCGAGCTGGCCCGGCGCGGCTGGACCGTGACCGGGATCGACCTGTCGGCGGACCAGCTTCGCCGCGCCAGGGCCAAGGCCCGCGCAGCCGGCGTGACGGTGCGCTTCGAGCGCCGCGACGCCCGCCGCTTCCGCTTCGCCCGCCCGTTCGGCGCGGCCATCCTGATTTGCGAGGGGGCGTTCCCGCTCATGGCGACCGATGCCGAGAACTTCGAGATCCTGCGCTGCGCCGCGCGGGCGCTCACGCCCGGCGCTCCCTTCATCCTGACCACGCTGAACGCGCTGTTCCCCCTGTACCACTCGGTCAAGGAGTTCCTCGACCAGCACCCGTCGGGCGTGACCACCCAGGCCGGCGCGTTCGACCTGCTCACCTTCCGGGACCGCTCCACCGTCGCGGTCATCGACGACTCCGGCCGGACCAGGACGCTGGCCACCGACGAGCGGTTCTACGCTCCGAGCGAGATCGCCTGGCTGCTAGCGACGGCCGGGTTCACCGACATCGAGATCCGGGGGTGCGACACCGGCGTCTTCGATCACAACAGGCCCCTCACCCCTGACGATTTCGAGATGCTGGTCATCGCCCGCCGGGCGGCGAGCGGTGCAGTCTGAATGAATCGGGAGATAGTCATCCAACGGATGGATGGCTTATTTTAAATCCGGGAAAGCCTCGAACAGAAACTCCAGATCGTCCAGGTCTTTGGGCCTGTTGACAGCCTGCTTGTTCCGGATCAGACACGCGGCACCCAGATAATGAACCGGGATCTGCCGATCGCCGATGTCCGTGTGGGCGATCACGCGGGTGTCCCACGCTTCGGAAAACGGAATTGCCGTGATGGTGTTCATCAGATCGATCCGGTTCGGCGGTCGCCCGAATTGGAAGATGATACCCGGGACCAGTAAATCCGATGCCGTCTGAATTCCAGGCACACGGCCATGCCAGAATTCAGAGAGCGCTCGGTATAGCCGTTCGGCATTGTCTGTTGACGCTTCGTAGAAAAAATCGATGTCTCCGGTCAGCCGGGCATGGCCGTGAAAAATGACCGCCTCGCCGCCGACAATCACATAGCGGACGTCGTGCTGATGGAGCAGCCTGATGAATTCGCGGATATCAGTCGAGAAGTGAGCGGCGTTCATAGACGATGGGCGCATCGCGGACATCGGGAGCGTTCGTCCCGAATGCCCGTTCCCTGAGCGCTCTGGCGATGGCCTGACGCTCGGCGGGCGTCAGGCGAATTTCTTGTTCGATCTCCCATGCCCGCGCCTCTTCGAAAGAATGTGCCACATGAACAACGGGATCCACAGCGTTCCTTTAACTGCCAAATTTTCTATATTTTACATTATTCCGTCAGGTGGTTCAAGCCCGGTTGCCACAAACCAAATTCAAGAAAAACAATGGTTACTACGTCTAATATCCGTACCGAGTCGCAGACGATGACCGGTATGATGGAGGACTCATGACCAACGGCGTACGCTCCGCTCCGCCCGTGCCGGCCGGTTGCTTCCGATTGGTGTCGGCCGCGCTGTTCCTGTTGGTGTCAGCCGCCGGTCTGATCGCCCAGGCGAGTCCCGTTTCCGCGGCCGTCGAGACGGTCCGGCAGAACTACCGGATGATCGAAGACGGGGTGGCGCAAGGGCTCTTCAGTCAGTGCCGGTTCGAGCTGGGCGGCGGACAGAATCCGACGGAATATACGGTCCACTACCAGGGCGGCGGCGACGCCGATTTCGAACGGGACCCGTATGCCGCGCCGTTCGCGTTGCGGCGGGTGGCGCTGCGCCGGGTGCTGCCGGCGGTGGGGCCGGGCACCGCCGTGTTCTACTATGACGTCGCCGGCGCGGTGAGCTTCGTGCTGGCCCAGGGACCGGACCTATGCGCCACCGGGCTCACCGACATCGCCCCGGCCACCGAGATCCGGGCCTATTTCGCCGGCGGCCGGCTGGTGCGGGCGATCTTCCGGAACCTTATGTCGGATGCCGCCGAGCTGACGTGGGACGCCGGCGCTCTCGCCGCGCCTGAGCTGCAAGCCCGGGCGGTGAAAGTCGAGGCGGCGTACGCCCACCGCGCCGCCGAACTGCGGCAGGCGCTGGAGTTGCTGGCCAGGTAGTGGCGCGGGCGCGATCGGCCGCGTGCGAAGCGAATCACTGGAACAAACGACGGACGACGTCGATGATGTCTTCCAGGTCCGGGCCGCCGCGGTCGACGGGCTCGTCCACAAAACCCCGGCTGCGGTCGGACGACCGGCGGGCCTCCAGCTCCAGGCGCTCGCGGCGGATCCGGGCGGATTCCTCGGCGAGGCGCTCCTTCTCTTTGGTCCGGGCCCTTTTCAGACCGCCTTCCCGGATGAACCGGATCACCTTCTGCAGCTCCTGGTAATCGAACCAGGTGCCATGGGTTTTGCAGCGGTCGATGATGACCCCGGAGCAGCCGGCGAAATTCGTCCGGTGCATCAGCTTGCCGCAGACGGGGCAGGGGATGTAGTGCCGGCCGGCCGCCGCCGCGTCCGGCGCCCGGGCCGGGGCTTGCGCCGTGCCCAGCACCGCCTCCTGCTCCTCGCGCTCGGCGCAGATGCGCTCGAAGCTGGCGGTATCGATCCAGAGGCCGCCGCAGGCGGCGCATTCGTCCACGTGGGCGGCACCCACCCGGATCCGGTGCAACCCGGCGGCGCAGCGGGGGCAGGCGCCGACGGCCGCCGCGGCGACCTCCCGGCTTGCCGCGGCGCCGCACCAGGGGCAGTGGGCCATGCCCACGAACAGGGCGCCGAAGCACTCCGGACAGGCCACCGTGGCGAGCGACGAACCGCAATAGGCGCAGCGGACGCTCTCCGGCGCGGCCTCGGCGCCGCATTGGGGACAACTCAGGGTGCCGGGACGCGGGGCGGGGGGGGTGTCGGGCATCGTGCGCTCCTCCAGCAGGCGGCCATCCGCCAAGGTGTCGCTATCAAAGTTTATCGGCGCGGGGATCGATGTCAAGCCCGATGGCGTTCCGAAACGCCAGCCTCAGTTTCGGAAATTCTCCCCCTCGGTGGACACTTTGCCGGCGATGGCGGCGATGGTGCGGGCGTGGGCGTTGGTGCCGGCGAAGTCCTCAAACCGGCCGGGCACGAGGCGGGGGTCGGGATCTTTGAAGGCGTCGAGGATGAAAAGTTCGGTGTAAAATTGAAGTTCCTCCAGGTTGAAGTTGGCGGCGCGCACATACATGTTGCAGATGGGCAGGTCGATGACGTAGTCGCGGCCGTCGAGACGGCGGAGGCGGGGGAAATAGTCCTCGAGACCCTCCTTGTCCTTCTTGTCGGGGTAGGGACCCAGTGCGTCGATGGTGAGCCAGATGGAGGAGTGAGTTTCCACACGGCGGGGGCAGCAGGGAAGGAGCCAGACATCCTCCCAGATGGTCCGGTCGTCGGGTGAATCCCAGACGTGCGGAATGTAGTAGAGCCAGTTCAAGGCGGCGTCCCTCTGTGAAAATCACCGCGTTGTTTGGCGGCGCCCGTCAATATTTCACCACGGCAGCCGGTTGTCGTGACTGCGGCCGAAGCGGGCATCCACCGGCCGGTCGGGCTCCTGGATCGTCGGTCCACCGCAGGCCGGCTTTGGGGGGATGGTCCGGCTCAAATACTGCTTCCAAACCCATCCCGGTTTAGATAGAATGCGTTTAGTCTACATGCATTTCTGAACTATTCATTGAGCCACGCAAGGAGGCATTATGTGCGCCAAGATCCGTGAGCAGGAAGCACTGGATTACCATTCACTCGGGCAGCCGGGCAAGATCGAGGTGATCTCCTCCAAACCCTGCCTGACCCAGCGGGACCTGTCGCTGGCGTACACCCCCGGCGTCGCGATCCCCTGCCTGCACATCGAAAAGAACCCCGAGGACGTCTTCAAGTACACCAGCCGGGGCAATCTCGTGGCGGTGGTCTCCAACGGCACGGCGGTGCTGGGCCTGGGCGACATCGGCGCGCTGGCCGGCAAGCCGGTCATGGAGGGGAAGGGCGTCCTGTTCAAACGGTTCGCCAACATTGACGTGTTCGACATCGAGCTGGACACCCACGACCCGCAGGAGGTGATCCGCGCCGTTCAGCTCATGGAGCCCACCTTCGGCGGTATCAACCTGGAGGACATCAAGGCGCCCGAATGCTTCCTCATCGAGGAGGAGCTCAAGCGGACCATGAATATCCCCGTCTTCCACGACGACCAGCACGGCACCGCCATCATCGGCGGCGCCGCGCTCATCAACGCGTTGGAGATCGTCGAGAAGGACATCAGCCAGGTGCGCCTGGTTGTCTGCGGCGCCGGCGCCGCCGGCATCGCTTGCGCCAACATGTTCTGCGACTTGGGCGTCGTGCGTGAAAACATCGTCATGCTGGACACGAAAGGCGTCATCTACAAGGGTCGCAAGGAAGGCATGAATCCATACAAGGAGAAGTACGCTTCAACGACCACCGCCCGGACCTTGGCCGAGGTCATGGAAGGCGCCGACGTCTTCTTCGGCCTGTCGACGAAGGACATGGTGTCCCAGAAGATGGTCCAGTCCATGGCCAAGAACCCCATCATCTTCGCCATGGCCAACCCCGACCCGGAGATCACCTATCCGGACGCCAAGGCCGCCCGCCCCGACGTGATCATGGCTACCGGCCGCTCCGACTACCCGAACCAGGTGAACAACGTGCTGGGCTTCCCGTTCATCTTCCGCGGCGCCCTCGACGTGCGGGCCACCAAGATCAACAACGAGATGAAGATCGCCGCCTCGCACGCTCTGGCCAAGCTGGCCAAGGAGGACGTGCCCGACTCGGTCATCAAGGCCTACGGCGGCATCAAGCTCACGTTCGGCCGCGAGTACATCATTCCGAAGCCGTTCGACCCGCGCGTGCTGCTCTACGAGGCGCCCGCCGTGGCCCAGGCGGCCATCGACACGGGCGTGGCCACCAAGCCGTTCGAGAACATCGAGAAGTACCGCGAGCAGCTCGAGATGATGCTGGGCTTCTCGAAGAAGGTCATGCGCGTCGTCATCAACAAGGCCAAGGAGAAGCGGCAGCGAATTGTCTTCCCCGAGGGCGAGGAGGACAAAATCCTGCGCGCCGCCCAGATCATCGTGGACGAGAGCATCGCCACCCCGGTGCTGCTGGGCAATCAGGAGGTCATCCAGAACAAGATCGCCCAGCTGGGCCTGGAACTTCACGATTACGAGATCATCGATCCCCGGAAGTCCGACCGGGCGGAGTCGTTCGCTGAACTGCTGGCCGAGCGGCGCCGTTACAAGGGGATGACACCCCGCACCGCCCGCAAGCTCATGCAGGATCCGGTCTATTTCGGTTGCATGCTGCTGGACCAGGGCCTGGCCGACGGCCTGGTCTCCGGTCTGACCTGTTCCTATCCCGAGACCATCCGGCCGGCGCTGCAGATCATCGGCCTCAAGCCCGGCGCCAAGCGCGTGGCCGGCCTCTATATGATGATCCTCAAGGATCCGATCCTGTTCCTGGCCGACACCACCGTGAACCTGAATCCCACCGCCGAGGAGCTCGCTGAGATCGCGGTCATGAGCGCCGACGCTGCCCGCTACTTCGAGATCGAGCCGAAGGTGGCCTTCATGTCCTACTCCAACTTCGGCTCCGTGGTCAACGCCGACATCCTGCGAATTCAGAAGGCGGTGGAACTGGCCCGCCGGGCGCGGCCCGACCTGGTCATCGACGGCGAGATGCAGGCCGACACCGCGCTGGTGGCCGAACTGGCCCAGCAGAACTTCCCCCACTCCGCGATCCAGGGCGACGCCACCGTGCTCATCTTCCCCGAGCTGTTCAGCGCCAACACCGCCTACAAGCTGGTTCAGCACCTGGGCAAGGCCGACGCCATCGGCCCGATCCTGCTGGGCATGCGCAAACCGGTCAACGTGATGCATCACAACGTGACCGTGGACGAGATCGTCAACCTGACCTCCATCACCGCGGTGGCCTCGAAGCACATGTAGCTCGCCGCGGCGCCGACGCCTCTCCCCGGCCGCCCCGCACGCGGGGCGGCCGTTTCTTTTCGAGGCTCGAGGCTCGGGACTCGGGGTTCGTGAACAGAGTTGAGGATGTTGCTGCGACCTCAGAAACGGAGAACGAGTCTCGAGCCTCGAGTCGATCCCCGGGTGTTCGAGCCGGCAGGATTGAAGTCCGAAAAGGGTTGACAACCCTCGTGGCTGTCATTATATTGTGTCATCTTTTTGGGGCTTCCGCCGGGCATGCACGTGCAGCTGTTGATGATCGGCAAGTTCAAGAACCGGGACCTGGCGGCGCTCGTGGCGGATTATGCGGACCGGATCCGACGCTTTCACCCGTTCCGCGTGGTCCATTTGAAAGAATCGCGGTATGCCGACGAAACCCGGGCCGGCGATCGCATCCGGGCCGAAGAAGCCGAACGCTTTCTGACCCAGATCCCGGCGGGATCGCTCTGCGTCGTGCTGGACCGGGGCGGGCGACAACTCGATTCGGTCGCCTTCAGCCGCTGGCTGGAGCGGACCGCCGAGCCGGCCAACCGCCCACTGGCCTTCGTGGTCGGCGGTTTTCTCGGTGTGGACCACCGGATCCTGGAGCGGGCGGATCTCGTCCTGTCGCTCTCGGACATGACGCTGCCGCACGAGCTGGCCGTGCTGGTGCTCGCCGAGCAGCTGTTCCGGGCGTGCACCATTCGGCACCGTGTGCCGTATCACAAATGAAAGGAGATGGAGAGGGGATGCAAAAGAAAGATTTTGAAAAATACAAGAAGGCTCTGATGGCGAAGCAGCAGGCGCTCCTCGACAGCGTCCAGGAGGCGGACAACTCCGGGCGCGAAGTGGACGAGGATCCCAGCGACATCGCTGACGTGGCCTCCAGCGCCTACAACAAGGAATTCTACTTCAACAAGAGCAGCGCCGACCGGAACACGCTGCGACTCATCCAGGAGGCGCTCGCCCGGATCGAGCGGGGCCGATTCGGCCGCTGCCAGGCGTGCGGCATCACCATCGAAGCCAGGCGCCTCAACGCCGTCCCCTGGGCCAAATACTGCATCGGCTGCCAGGAAAAGAAAGAGAAAGGTACCCTGAGGGAATAGCACCGGGAGAGGGTCGTTTTCGCCGTCCCCGCCGTCTCATCACTAATTGCCCGTTTCTTCCACACCGTGGCCAGCCTGGTCTGGCCGGACCATTGCCTCCTCTGCCGCTCGTTCCTCGACCAGCCGGACGAGCGGGGCGTCTGCCGGGAATGTCTGGCGCCGCTCCGCCCGCGTCCGGACAAGGTGATGTGTCCGCGCTGCGGCTATCCGCTGGCCACGCCCCAGGCGCTGTGCCCGCCTTGCCGCGGCACCGCCTTTCTGTTCGACCGGGCGCGGTCCGCGGGTGAATACGCCGGCGCCCTGCGGGAGCTGATCCACCAGTTCAAGTTCGCCGGCGCGTCACGGCTGGCCGGGCCGTTGGCCGGCCTGCTCGCGGACGCCGCCCGCCTGGACGGCGGCCTTCCAGCCGGGGCGTGCGTGGCCGCGGTGCCCCTCCACCCGCGCCGGCGTCGCCAGCGCGGGTACGACCAGGCGTAACTGCTGGCCCGCGCGGTGGCCCGCCGCCTGGGACTGCCCCACCGGCGGCTGCTGCGCAAGGTCCGGGCGGTTCCGCCCCAGTCGTCGCTGGGGCTGGCGGAGCGCGCCGCCAACATCCGGGGCGCCTTCCGGGTCCGCCGCCTGCGCCGCGGCGTCCCGGCGGCGGTGCTCCTCGTGGACGACATCTTCACCACCGGCGCCACGGTCAACGACGCCTGCCGCGCCCTGACCGAGGCGGGGGTGGAGACGATCCACGTCCTGACCCTGGCCCGGGTGCCGCTGGCGTAGCCCCGGCCGGTCCGGTCGGCGCGCCCGGCCGCGCGGAGCGGAGCGTTTGACAGTCCGTGGCGATCGTGCTACAGTTTGCGTTCCCCCCACCGGGGCAGGTTGCACCAATGGACATCCTTTCCCTTATTTTCGGCACCAGGAACGACCGGGAGCTCAAGCGCCTCCGGCCCGTGATCGCCAAGGTGAACGATCTGGAACCCCGCTTCAAGGCGATGCGCGATGAGGAGTTCGCCGCCCTCACCGCGGCATTCCGCGAGCGCCTCGACCGAGTCGAGGACGATGACGCCCGCAAGGCGCTGCTCAACGAGATCATGCCCGAGGCGTTCGCCGCGGTCCGCGAGGCCGCGTGGCGCACCCTGCGCATGCGCCACTTCGACGTGCAGATCCTCGGCGGCGCGGTGCTCCACGAGGGCCGGATCGCCGAGATGAAGACCGGCGAGGGCAAGACCCTGGTGGCCACGCTGCCCGCCTATCTCAACGCTCTGGCCGGACGGGGTGTCCATATCGTCACCGTCAACGACTACCTGGCCCGCCGCGACCGGGACTGGATGAATCCCATCTACCGGCTGCTCGGGCTGACCACCGGCGTGATCGTCCACGACCTGGACGACCGCGAGCGCTACGAAGCCTACCGCTTCGACATCACCTACGGCACCAACAACGAGATGGGCTTCGACTACCTGCGCGACAACATGAAGTTCGAGCTGGAGCACTGCGTCCAGCGCCCGCACTGGTACGCCATCGTCGACGAAGTGGACTCGATCCTCATCGACGAGGCACGCACGCCGCTCATCATCTCGGGCCCGTCCGAGGAGTCCACCGACAAGTACTACCGGATCGACCGGATCGTCCCCAAACTCAAGCGCGACGTCGAGTACCTGGTGGACGAGAAAGCCCACACCGTCACCCTGACCGAGGACGGCATCCTCAAGGCCGAGAAGCTGCTGGGAGTCGAGAACCTGTACGACCCCGTCCACATGGACCTGCAGCACCACATCAACCAGGCGCTGCGCGCCCATAACCTGTACCAGCGTGACGTCAACTACGTGGTCAAGGACGGCCAGGTGGTCATCGTCGACGAGTTCACCGGCCGCCTCATGCCCGGCCGGCGCTGGAGCGACGGTCTGCACCAGGCGGTCGAGGCCAAGGAAGGCGTCAAGATCGAGCGCGAGAACCAGACCCTGGCCACCATCACCTTCCAGAACTACTTCCGGATGTACAAGAAGCTGGCCGGTATGACGGGCACGGCGTCCACCGAGGCCGAGGAGTTCTGGAAGATCTACAAGCTTGAGGTGAACGAGATCCCCACGAACAAGGAGATGATCCGCAACGACAACCCCGACGTCATCTACCGCACCCAGCGCGAGAAGTTCAACGCCATCGTCGACGAGATCATCGAGCTCCACGAGGCCGGGCAGCCGGTGTTGGTGGGCACCGTGACCATCGACAAGTCGGAGCACATCTCCAAGATGCTCACCCGCAAGGGCGTTCCCCACAACGTACTGAACGCCAAGTACCACGAGAAGGAAGCCGAGATCGTCGCCCAGGCCGGCCGGGTGGGCGCGGTCACTATCGCCACGAACATGGCCGGCCGCGGCACCGACATCCTGCTTGGCGGCAACCCCGAGTTCATGGCCCGCGAGGAGTTCAAGAAGCGCAAGCTCGACTGGCGGGAGGTTCCCCCCGACGAATATCACGCGGTGGTGGAGCAGATGCGCGCCCAGGTGGCCGAAGCGCACGAACGCGTCAAGGCCGCCGGTGGCCTGCACATCCTGGGCACGGAGCGCCACGAAGCGCGCCGCATCGACAACCAGCTCCGCGGCCGCGCCGGCCGCCAGGGCGATCCCGGCTCCTCGCGGTTCTACCTGAGCCTCGAGGATGACTTGATGCGGATCTACGGCGGCGAGCGGATCTCAGGATTCATGAAGAGCATGGGCATGGACGAGGGCGTCCCCATCGAGAGCCGGTTGGTCAGCCGCCAGATCGAGAAGGCGCAGAAGCAGGTCGAGGCCCATAATTTCCAGATCCGCAAACACCTCCTCGAGTACGACGACGTGATAAACAAGCAGCGCGAGGCCATCTACAAGATGCGCCGCGAGCTGCTCGAGGGGAAGGAGCAGCGCGACTATGTGATCGAGGTCGCCGGCGACATCCTCGACGGGCTCGTCGACACCTACGCCCCTGCCGACAAGCGCGTCGATGAGTGGGACACGGCCAACCTCGATGTGAACCTGCGCTCGCAGTTCGGCCTCGACCTCAAGACGGCGGGGATCGATCCGGGCGCCTTCGAGCGCCGCGAGGGATTCGTCGACGCCTTGCGCGCCCGCGTCCTGGCCGTGTTCGAGGACAAGGAACAGCAGCTCGGGCCCGAGTTCATGCGCCGCCTGGAGCGCTACATCATGCTCCAGGTGCTGGACGCCCAGTGGAAGGACCACCTCCTGGCTCTGGACCACCTCAAGGAGGGGATCGGGCTGCGCGGCTACGGCCAGAAGGACCCCCTCGTGGAGTACAAGCGCGAGAGCTTCGACCTGTTCAACGACCTGCTCAACCGGATCGAGGAGGAGTCGGTGCGGCTGCTCTGGCTGGTGGAGGCCCGAGTGGCCGACCGCCAGGAGGAGCACATGCAGCAACGCCGCCAGACCGCCGACCAGGCGCTGTCCTACAGCGGCGCCGGAGAAGCCGCCGCGGCCGCGCCGGCCAAGGTGAAGACGGTGGTCAAGCAGGCCAAGGTGGGCCGCAACGATCCGTGCCCGTGCGGCAGCGGCAAAAAGTACAAGTTCTGCTGCGGCAAGCAGTGAGCCGCCGGGAGGGGGAGATTCCCAAAGCGCGAGGAACCGATATGATGGATAAGATCGCCAAGGAAGCCCTGACGTTCGACGACGTGCTGCTGCTGCCCGACTACTCCGCCGTGCTGCCCGGCGACGTGGACATTTCCACCCGCCTGACCCGCAACCTGCGCCTGAACATCCCGCTGCTGTCCGCCGCCATGGACACGGTGACCGAAGCGGCCATGGCCAAGGCGATGGCCGAGGAGGGCGGCATCGGCATCATCCACCGGAACATGACGATCGAGGAGCAGTGCAACGAAGTGGACATCGTCAAGCGCTCCGTCTCCGGCATGATCCTCCACCCGGTGACCATCGCCCCGGAAGCCCGCGTGGCCGACGCGCTGGAGCTGATGAAGAAGTACAAGATCTCGGGCATCCCGGTGACCGAGGGGCCGAAACTGGTGGGCATCCTGACCAACCGCGACCTCCGTTTCGAGACGCGGATGGAAGCGCGGGTGGCCGACCTGATGACCCGGGAGCGGCTGGTGACGGCGCCCGTGGGCACCACGCTGGAGGAGGCCAAGAAGCTCCTGCACCAGTACCGGATCGAGAAGCTCCTCATCGTCGACGAGCACTTCCACCTCAAGGGCCTCATCACCATCAAGGACATCCAGAAGATGATGGCCTTCCCCAGCGCCTGCAAGGACGCCCACGGCCGGCTGCTGGTGGGCGCGGCCATCGGCGCGTCCGCCAACACCATGGAGCGGGCCGAGGCGCTGGTGGCCGCCGGCGCCGACGTGATCTCCATCGACACCGCCCACGGCCACACGAAGAGCGTGCTCGAAGCGGCCCGCAAGTTCAAGGCGCGGTTTCCGGCCGTCGAGCTCATCGTGGGGAACGTGGCCACCGCCGCCGCCGCCGAAGCGCTGATCGATGCGGGCGTCGACGCCATCAAGGTGGGCATGGGCCCCGGTTCCATCTGCACCACCCGCATCATCTCGGGGGCCGGCGTGCCCCAGATCACCGCGGTGATGGACTGCGCCGGCGTGGCCGCCCGCCACGGCGTGCCTGTGATCGCCGACGGCGGCATCAAGTACTCGGGCGACGTGACCAAAGCGCTGGCCGCCGGCGCCGAATCGGTGATGATCGGCTCGCTGTTCGCCGGCACCGACGAGAGTCCCGGCGAGCTCATCTTCTACCAGAACCGCTCCTACAAGGCGTACCGCGGCATGGGATCCATCGGCGCCATGAAGAAGGGGAGCGCCGACCGCTACTTCCAGGCCGGCACCGAGGCCGGCAAGCTGGTGCCCGAGGGCGTCGAAGGGCGCGTGCCGTACAAGGGGAGCCTCCGCTCCCTCATCCCGCAGCTTACCGGCGGTCTGCGTGCCGGCATGGGCTACTGCGGCTGCGAAAACCTGACGGCGCTCCGCGAGCGGGCCCGGTTCATCAAGATCACCCCGAGCGCCCACCGCGAGAGCCACGTCCACGACGTGGTGGTCACCCAGGAAGCGCCCAACTACCGCGTGGAATCGAAGGAGTGAGGGGCCGACCGTGGCCGACGACTTCACCCACTGGGACGCCGAGGGCCGCAGCCGCATGGTGGACGTGGGCGCCAAGCCCGCCACCGCCCGCGCGGCGAAGGCCGGAGTGCGGGTGCGGATGCGACCCGAGACGCTGGCCAAGGTTCGGGAGCTGAAGCTGCCCAAGGGGGATCCGTTCGAAGTGGCCCGGGTGGCGGGAATCCTGGCGGCCAAGCGGACGCCGGAACTCATCCCCCTGTGCCACCCGTTGGCGCTCAGCCACGTGGACGTCCGCATCGCCGTGGCCGCCGACGGGGTGGCCATCGAGGCCGAGGCGCGCTGCACCGGTCCCACCGGTGTCGAAATGGAGGCGCTCACCGCCGCCGCCGTGGCCGCGCTCACGTTCTACGACATGTGCAAGGCGGTGGATAAATCCATCGTCATCGACGACCTGCGTCTGCTGGAAAAATCAGGCGGCTCCTCCGGCGACTTCCGCGCGGATGAAGCCTGAGGCTTTTCCCCATTCGTTGAAAGTTGAGAGTTGAGGTTTGAGGGTTCGCGCTCGAAATTCGAAATCGTAATCGGGCTCATAATCGAGACTCGAGGCCAGCGGCTCGTTTCGTCGCGCGGACACCGGATGTCGGAAATCGGACCTGGGACCCGGGTCTTGGAACCCAGGTTTATTTAACAGATCACCCCTCCCATCAACCCATTCACCCATCATCACGCCGCATCTCAACTCTAAATCCTTCCCAACCTTCTCTGAACTTTCCAACTTTCGAACCGGACTTGTCAGCGCAGCGCCAGTTTCATCTGCAGCAGGTCCACGACGTTGACCCCGCCGTCCTGGTTCACGTCCGACGCACCCTCGCCCGCCACCAGCCGCAACCGGGTTTACGGCAGGAACAGGTTCATTTCCAACAGGTCCAAATGGTTCAGAACATCGTCCAGGTTCAGGTCGCAGATGAAGCAGCGGAAAACACACAGGTGCTGGGTGTCACCGCGAACAGCAGGCCCGTGCCGTTCGTGTGGTAGGCCAGCTGGGTGATGACGCCGGTGGGGATCCCGTAGCTCACGTTGACCGTCGAGTTGCTCTCATTGGAGCTGCGGAACACACCGTTCGGGGAGCCGATCATGAGCGTGGAGGTCCAGCCCGGGTCGATGGCCAGCGTCCGGACGATGATTGCGGCAAGATCGGGGCCGGTGGCGCGGCCAGTCGGGTCCGGGTGCCAAGGTACGGACCATGGCCCTGCTAATGCCACTGATGAATCGGCCCGGCGCCGGCCCCGTCGCGACCACCAGCGCCAGTACCAGTGCGCGCGCACGAATCATTCCTCGCATCTTGCCCATGCTCACCTTCGCACCCCGCTGTTTCCCTAAACTCAATTTGATCGACCGCTCCCGCGTTCCCGCCGCATTCGCGGCAGCGGCGGTTCGGTTACACCATGCCCCGCATCGGTTTTCAGATCCGAGCAAAGATGAGTTGATCAGCGATCAACTTTCAGCAGGAAGCGTCAATCGTGAACCGTGAGCGGTCAACTTCTAGATGAGCTTTCTCAACCATTAACAACTTTCAGCCTTCAACCCTTTAACTCGATTTCAACCCGAATATCAAACCTGCAAACGTGTTTACCTGCCAATCTGTGAACCTGCGAACCTGCGAACCTGTGAACTTGTGAACCTGTGAACCTTCGAACCTCCAACCCTTTAAACTTATAAAATCTTCAAACGGCTCGATCACGATTTCGATTACGATTATTCTGCTTACTGTTTGCTGCTAACTGTTGTCTGTTCACTCCCCGACAGGCACCGCGTTCACCGCCGACAGGAAATTGAGCGGCTGGTCGCCGAACAGCGCGAACACCATCAGCCCTGAAGACGGCGTGGTCTGGTTCTCGATGATCAGATAGCCGCCGAAGATGCTGCCCAGATCGGGCATCTGCTGGTCGAGCAGGAAAATCGAGCGGCCGTGCGCCGGCACGTTGACCGTGGCGGTCGCCTGCGGAAAGCCGTCCTGGTCGTAGGCGGTCAACAGGACCGACTGCGCCGTGGCGTCCGGATTGAGGATGCTCACGCCGGTGAAGAACGCCACGCTGCCCAGCGTCCCGATGGTGAGATGCCCGACGAGAAAGTCGTCACCGCCCGGCGTCACCAGCCCCAGGCAGGAGAGGAAGCGGCCGGCGCCGCTCTCGCCGAATGTGATGGCGCCGGTCAGGCCGAAGCCGCCCTGCGGGTCCACTTTGATGTAGCCGGAGGTGGGGTTGACCAGACCGAAGAGGGTGGCCACGTTGAGCTGCTGTTTGGAGCGGGCGGCCATGGCCAGCGCGGGGACGGTGCTGATCAGGTTGCCGCTGTCGCCGTACAGCGACAGGGCGACATTGAACGAACCCGCCGATGTGTTTACCAGTGTCAGGAACGACTCGTAAACCACGCCGAAATCACCCGCCGCGGCGTGGGGGCTGTACAGCACGGTGGGCGTATCGGGTACCGCCAGTCCGTCGACGGCGGCCAGCTTCTGCGCGTCGCCGTAGAGCTCGCAGCCGATCACCGGCTGGTCCGAATCCACGAACAGGAAATCCCCCGCACCCATCGACGGGAAGGTCGTGCCCACCTCGATGACCCGGCGGGCGCGACCGGCAAGATTCACCGCCAGCGTCCCTTTCTCGGCGCCGCCGCCCACCCAGCGGACGGTGATATGGGCCTGGGCGAGCGAGGGGTTCACCAGGAGCACCCGCGCGAAACCGCCGGCCGGCGGTCCCGCCGGCAGGACGAAGCAGGTGCGCGCGTCGCGGACGTCGGGCAGCTTCAGCCCGTCGAGGTAGGTCATGCTGTCGCCCTCGTTGGCCAGCCACAGGCCGTAGGTGTCCGCCTGGGTGATGAACGCCCGGGCCCAGCGGGCGGAGTTGTCGGCGTCGCTGCCCAGCACGCTCGGGTCCGCCAGGTAGCGGGCGTACTGGGTGCCCGAGGCGATGGATGCGGTGACGCTTTTGCGGTACGCGCCGGTGTCGTCGTACAGCTCGAGGTTCAGGAGCGCGGGCTGCGCATCCAGGTTCACCACCGAAAACGACAGATCCTGGCTGCGGGGGAAGTGGACCAGGTTGAACGGCTGGTCGGCCAGAGCCGCCGCACCGGTTCGGTCCGAGATGCCGCCCAGGGTGCTCCCGCCGGCCACCGACAGGACGTTGTCCTCGCTCAGGGTGACATGGTTGACCGGGTCCAGTTCCACGTCGCCCAGTGTGTTGATGCTGTATGCATAGGCCATGGCGCCGCCCGCATCGGAGACGCACAGGGCCAGCTTGTAGTAGTCGGCGAAGCCCACCAGCACATCGGGGCCATGATAACCGTCGAAGTTTTCCGCCTGGAGGGCGCTGGGACGGTTGAGGAAAAAAACCTTCTGGCCCGCGCCCGGGCTGAACGTTCCGCCCGCCTGGGCTTTCCACACGGCGATCGATTTGTCGCCTTGCAGTGCCAGGCACAGGTCGCTGCGGCCGTCGCGGTCGAAGTCGGCCGACTGGATGTCCACCGGCTGAGTGCCCGCGATGGTGTACTCCGTCCGGCTGAAAGTGCCGCCGCCGGAGTTCCGGAACACCGAGACCGTGTTCCCGCCGGTGTTGGCCACCGCCACGTCCGGGTCCAGGTCGCCGTCGAAATCGCCGCCGGCCAGCGCCACGGGGCCGCTGCCGGTGGCGAATGAGGCGCCGCTGGTGAACGCGTTGCCGAGCAGCAGGTTGAGCGTATTGCCGGCCTGGTCGGTGTACAGAAAATCGGAACTGCCGTCGCCGTTGACATCCTGGACCAACGAGTCGGACGGTGTCCCCGCCAGCGCCAATGTCCGGGCCGGCGGCAGCGGCCCGGCCGATTTTTGAGCCATAAACAGATCCTGCCAGTCGTAGATTCTGAGGAATCCGTCACTGTCACCGATGAGCAGGTCGGGCCGGCTGTCGCCCGTGACGTCGGCTGCGTCCAGGGTGACGGGTGTGAAGTCGCCCAGGTCCCGCCAGCTCATGCTCCCCAGGGAACCGTCGGCGCGGCGAAACGACCAGAACAGCCGGCGGTTATTCTGGTCGAGGGTGAGCAGATCCTCACGGCCGTCCAGATCCAGGTCCGCAGTGGCGAAATCGGTGATGGTGGCTCCCAGTTGCGCCGCGGCTGACAGGTCTGGCGCCTGGGTCGGATCGTACTGGAACAGGTCCACCATGTCGGGATAGATCCAGTTGGGCACATCCGCGCCGGAACTCTGGTAAAAAGCCCGGATGGTCACTGGGAAATGTCCGTCCGTCGAATCGAAATCATAACTCCGCACGTCGGCGATGAACTGGGTGCTGGCCTGCTGGTACAGGCCGGCCGAGCTCCAGTTGCTCGCCTCGTTAGGCGGCCAGACGCCGGCGCCGATGCCCAGAGTGAAACCGAGGAACTTCGACTCCTTGGCCGGGATCCAGTTGATGGGATTTTCCGTGAGGCGGATCCAGATCTTGCTCTCGCCGGCCATGTAGCGGAAGAGCTGGACGGCGTGTCGGCCGATGCCGGCCGGGCTGGACGTGTCGTCGTTGGGTTCATAGGCGCCCGAAGCCGGATTGAACTGGTACTCGGACACGGCCAGGGGGCAGACCAGCCTTCCGGGAGGTTCCAACATCAGGTCGTACGGCGTGCCGGTGGCCAGCGTCTGGCTCAAATAGGCTCCCGGCGGCAGCTGGATCTCGATGATGGCGGGATTGGCGGTCGTCACCCCCGGGAACGCATCCGGGCCGGGCGCCAGCAGGAGCGGGGCGGCGGGCAGGATCTGCGAGGGCAGCGTCAGGTCCAGGCCGCCCGGTCGGCTCGAGGCGTACTGGACGTAGAGCGCATCGTCCGCCACGAGGCGGGTGAAGACGCCGCCGGCGGCGGCGGCGTACTCCAGCCGGGATACCTGGGGGACGAACGCCATGTCATAGACGACGATTTCATTGAACGCCGGATCGGCCGGCGACCAGGTGGTGCCGCTGTCGGTGGAGACGCAGAGCCCGTCCCAGGTGCCGGCGTACACAACGGACGGTGATCGGGGATCCACCTCGACGCACTCCACCCACAGGTTGGTCAGACCCGCGTTGCAGGGCAGCCAGCTGCCGCCGGCGTCCGTCGACCGGTACACACCGTCACTGGTGGCCAGGTACAGCGTGTTCGGCTGGACCGGGTGGATCGCCAGGTCCATGGCGAAGAGCGGCGGGAGGCCGGCGGCGGCCGGCGCCCACGTCTGGCCGTTGTCGACGGTCTTGTAGACGCCGTTGGACCAGAACGACACGTAGACCACGTTGGGTGCCGTCGGGACCAGCAGCAGGTCCGTCGCCGAATCGGACGGCAAGCCGGTGCTGGCGGCCACCCAGGTGTCGCCGCCGTTCTTGCTCTTGAACACCGGTTCCGGCGTCCAGCCGTGAGTGTCCAGCCCGACGTAGACGGTGTCGCGACTGGCCGGGTGGACAGCGACGCTTTCGACATAACCCGCCGGCAGGTTGTTCCGGACGCTGTGCCAGGTGTCGCCGCCGTCCTGGGTTCGGATGATGTCGTAGATGCCGCCGGCGAAGACGGTGTCGGGATCCACCGGGGAGATCTTCACGTCGGCGAAGTTGTCGCCGATCCCCTGGATGAGCTGCCAGGTGATGCCGCCGTCGTCGGTCCGGAACAGGTTGCCCGCCGTGCCGGCGAAGGCGGTCTGTCCCGCGCCCGGGCTGATCGCAATGCTGTGCACGATCACGCCGGTCAATCCGGTGTTGATCTCCACCCAACCGGCGCCGCCGTTGCCGGAGCGCCACATGCCGTTGCCCCAGGTGGCGGCGTACACGGTGCCCGGATTGCGGGTGTCCAGGGCCAGTGCCATGCAAGCGGGATTGTACATGCCGTAACCGGCGAATTCGAAAGGAGCGCCGCCGACGGACTTGTACGTCCCGCCCATGCCGGTGGCGAAGATCGTGTCGGACGCCAGGTCAACCTTGATGTCGTAGATGCTGGGCCAGGTGAAATCGGGATCGACCACCGTCCAGGTGACGCCGGCGTCTATCGAGTGGTACACGCCGCCGTCTGTTCCGGCATAAACGATGTTGCCCTTCTCAGGATGCACCGTAAGCGCCCAGATTACCGGGTTGCCCATTGTCCCGGTGGGGACCCAGGTGCCCCCGCCGTTGGAACTCTTGAACACGCCGGTGTAGCGGGTGCCGGCATAGAGAATGTTCGGGTTGACGGGATTGATGGCCAGGCTGCAAATCCCCAGGTCGGTCAGACCCTGGTTGACCGGGCTCCAGCTGCCGCCGCCGTTTGTGGATTTGAAGACGCCGTTGCCGTTTGTGGAGACGTACACCGTGTTCGGCGTCGTCGGATGGATGACCAGATCGAACGTTTCCGTGCCGGAGAAGCCCGTGCTGGAGTCGATCCAGGTTGTGCCTCCGTCCGTGCTCTTGAACACGCCCGTCATCGTGCCGGCGTACAGCACCTGCGGATTCTTGGGGTGCATGGCCAGGGAGTACGCCTGGTGGTCGGTAAGGCCGGCGTTGGCGGTGCTCCAGCTTTGTCCCCAGTTCATGCTTTTGAACACGCCGCCCCCGAGCGAGGCCGCGTACACCACGTTCGGATTCTGCCAGTCGACGACGGTGCTCATCATCAATCCGCCGTAAGGGCCGTTCGTGTTCCAAGCGTTGATGCCCGCCACTGCCGCCGCTGACAGGATCGCGCCCACCAGCACCAGCACAATGAGTACTCGCCGCATATGAACCCTCCTGCCCTCGACTAGCCGATTGGAAACCGATGAACGTATATATAATTATCGCCTAAAAGAAGCCATTTGTTGTGTGGAATCGGAACCGGTGGCCCGTTGCCGTTCGGCGCGTGATTATATTTGTCATTGAGGCGCGAGGTTCGTTCCCAACCTACGGACATTGGACTTCGGATATCGGACATCGGGTCTCGCGGTTCGGGGTTTGTGGTTCGGGGCTTCCCGTTCGTCTAACGATTCGCGTCTTACCTCTGATGTCTCTCGTCTCACGATTCACCATCCGAAATAACCAGGGCCCAATGCATGTTTTATCTCGCCCTTCGTATCTTCGCGGTGAATCCGCCTCACTCGAACCTGCCGGAGGCGACCCCTACGCTCCTCAACCTGCCGGCACACTCAGCCAGACTGAGTATTACCCCGGTCAATCCTGCCTGTGGTTGAGATCGGATAGAATCACTGATACTGCCACGAATGAATGAAACCGCGCGATTATGATCAAAATTGATTCAACAGCGTTTTAATACTATCACTGCTGTCCGGTTAAAACTTACCTCCACTGCTGGAAATGATGATTCATGAGTAACATCCAAGGAATTTCGGCTGTAACCGATTTTCATTTTTCCGTGGCATGCTGTCACCCGGGGACACTTCCCGCCGGGGTGAA
>JAAYUB010000136.1 GCA_012517875.1 Acidobacteriota bacterium
ACCAATACCGTATCGTCGCCGATCGTGCTGTCTGTCATGGAGTGCGTCTCTCAATCGGACTGTGTGTGTCCGGAATATCAGAAAGCGGAGGATTCAAGCAACATTTTTTCCTGAGTCCCGGCTGGAAAAAATTGGAGCACTGTTTCAATTTTTTATTAGACATCCGGTTTTCGCTCGTTTAAACTCTCTTCTTCGAGCATCGTCAGCGGACGAACCGTAACCAGGAGGCAGGCGCGGCACCATGAATGGTTGGCGACTGGTCATCACCCTGCTGAGCCTCCTTTCGCCCGCCTATACCCTTCCCCCCGCCCTGCTCGAAAGCACCGTCTCCACCCCCGCCGCCATCCCCGAATTCGCATTCGTCGCCCAGCCACCCGCCGACATGGTGGGCCTCAGCGATGAGCAGCTCAGTTGGCTCATCGCCGAGGACACCGCCGCCCTCGGCTCCGTATCCATCGGTTTCCCCAGCGGCGGGGTCCTGCTCAACGGCCGCCAGATGCCATCGAGTCCGCTCTGGGATGTGGTCAATCCGGATGAATCATGGGGTACCGAGGAGACCATCGCCTTCGTGGAAACCGCCATCCGGGCCGTTCACGCTGTATATCCGGATTCCCACCCCCTCTATATCGGCGACATCAGCGAGGACGACGGCGGGCGGCTCAACCGGCACCAGACCCATCAGGCGGGCCGCGACGTGGATCTCGGCTTTTACTTCAAGCACGGCCAGGGCGCCTGGCACACCCACGGCACATCGCGCAACCTGGACCTGCCCCGCAACTGGGCGCTGGTCCGGGCGCTGGTGGTCCACACCGACGTCGAGACCGTCCTGCTGGACCGCAGCATCCAACGCCTCCTATACGATTACGCGGTCTCCATCGGCGAAGATCGGGACTGGCTGCGCGACGTGTTTCAGGTCCCGCGCGGCACCGGTCAGTCGCTGGTCCGGCACGTACCCAAGCACCGCAATCATTATCACGTGCGCTTCTACAACCGCCGCGCCCAGGAGGCGGGCATCCGCGCCTACAAGCCGCTTCTGGAGCAGGGCAAGATCAAGCCGCCCGTTGTTTACGTCAACCACCGGGTCCGCAGCGGTCAGACGCTGGGGCACCTGGCCCGGCGGTACGGCGTGAGCGTCCGCGCCATCCAGGCGGCCAACGGCATGCGCGGCACCATGCTGCGGGCGGGCCGCAGCTACCGCATTCCGGTCCGGGACGGTGTCTCTCGCCTGCCGGAAGCGGTGCAGGTGACACCGCGCCGCCTGCCGCCCTTCACCCCCGCCACGCTGGCGGCCGTCGACTGGACGCCGGCCTCGCATCCCGTGTCCCCGCTCGGGGCCGAGGCGCTCACCCGCCTGGCCGCTCTCAATCCCGGCAAACATTCCCCGGCGCTCGCCGATCCCGGGCCGACCGGCTTCCCCTGGCCGGACCCGCAGGTGTCGGAACTGCTGTTCTGGTATTATCAGGAATATTCCCAGTTGAAAGCGGAACTGTCCATGTGACGGGCGGTGCGCCTAGCGCGTCACCGTGGGCTGTATCCCGGCTGCGGCCACCGGCGCCCCCTGCCGGGTGTCGCTCGCCATCAGCCCGGTGCCGATCCACAACTCCTGCTTGATGAAGTTGAGGGTCA
>JAAYUB010000137.1 GCA_012517875.1 Acidobacteriota bacterium
ACGGCGGCACTGTCGCGGCCGCGCCGCCCGCCGCACCCGCGCCGGCGGCTCCGCAGCCGGCGCCGCCCGCCGAGGACGCCCAGGCCAAGGCCGAGGCCATCGCCCAGTACCAGGCGGAGATCCGGATCATCCAGGCGAACATCGCCTGGCTGCAGGGCCAGCAGGCCGCCGCCCGGTCCGACAAGGCGCGGAAGGAACTGCAGGACCGCCTCGACTGGGAGGAGCATGTGCTCCGGAAGACCCAGGACCTGGCGGCCAGCGTCCAGACCGGCACCATCGTCCACACCCGCACGGCGCTGGACGAAAAGACCAACCGGGAGTTCGTGGCCAAGGTGCAGGACGAGATCGCCGCCATTGCGGCCGAGAACCAGATTCTGAACCGGCTCTCCCGGGTGGCCGGCCAGGTGGACGGCGCCGAGGGGGTGGCGCTGCGCGAGAGCGTCCAGGCGCGGATCTCCGGAGCGCTGAAGTCCCCCGACCGCCTGGCGGCCCTGCAGCAGATTGCGGGCGAAATCTCCGCCCGGCTCCAGGCGCAGGGCGACCGGGAACTGGCCCGGGCCCAAGAACGCCTCGACACCGCCGAGCGCCGCCTGGCCATCGCCGAGGGGGTGAAGACCGCCGCCGACGCGGGCATCCTGGTGGGCGCCTTCTTTGTCACCGGCGGCTCCGCCATCCCGCTCTGGTATGGCTTGGGCACGGGGTATGCCGAGGGCGGTCTGGCCAAGGCCTTCGAGAACGGCATCCGCTCCTACAGCGCCACCGTGGACACCCTCTGGGCCGGCGTGAACGGCTTCAAGTCCGTCGATCCCGCCACCGGCAAGCAGCGCGGCTGGTGGGGAGCGATCTCCGACGGCGTGACCACCCTGGCCCTCAACAACATCCACCGGGTCTACCGCGGCGGCGGCCCGGCCCCCGCCGGAAGCACCAAGCCTCCGACCAAGCCGAAACCGGGTCCCGAATTCGATGCCTTCCTGGACAACGCCCAGCGCATGGAGCGCGACCTGCAACGCGTCCGCCAACAGTTCGAGCCGAAGATGCCGAAGCGCCCCGACGGCAGCATCGACACCGCCGACCCCGCCTACGCCCCGCTGAAGGCGCAGATGGACCAGGCGATGGCCCCGGTGACGAACCGGTACAAGATCATCGTCCAGCGCCAGCAGGCCAAGGCCGAGATGGCCGAACTGACCCGGAAGTACGAGGACATGATCCCGCCCGGCTCGCGCCACCCCGACGGCACGCCCAAGACCGACGACCCCCGCTACCTCGAGATCAAGCAGCGGTGGGAGGGCGAGATGAAAGCCGTCCGCGACAAGTACAAGCCCCTGGAGAAACGGCAGTCCCGCCACGAGGAGGTGATGCGCAAATTGGGCCTGACTGAGGGGGACATCAAGTCTTCCGGCGGCGCGCCCGAAACCATCTTCAGCGACATGGACCTGATGGCCAGCGACATCCAGAAGGGCCGCGTCTACGTCAACGCCATCAGCCCGAACGCCCTTGAGTTTCCCGACCGCTGGGTGATCCCGGAGCTGGACATCACCGTCTGGAAGCCCGTCCGCCGCGAGACGCTCGGCTCGTCCACCGACGCCGCCCGGGTCTGGTACGACACCGAGATCGGCAGCGACAAGTTCCCCACCCCCGGCGGCATTTTCGACACCTCGGGCGGCATGGGCGGATTCTACGATCCCCGGGGGGCAGTGATCGCCAACTGGAAGAAGGCGAGCGAGGCCGGCATCAACACGTTCATGTCGAAGCCGGACCTCCACGTCATCGGCAAGAGCGTGGACAAGGCCATCGGCATCGCCAACCGGACCGCCGGCAAGCCCCTCATCCAGGACCGCGAGTTCACCCGCAAGGCCTACGCCGTCCGCAAGCACGCCACGCCGGAGGAGGCGGGCATCGTCACCTTCGGCAACCCGCCGGCCGCCAAGGCGGAAGAGACGCGGCAGTTCCTGGACAAGGCTTCCAACCACATGGCCGAGGCCTACCGGATCAGCGCCGTCAACAGCGAGGCGGTGGACAAGGCCCGCCAGTACCGGCTGGTCAAGTTTCTGGAGAAGGGCCTGAAGGAGGATGCCCGGAAAATCCGCAAGGAGCAGATTCAGATCCGCGTCGCCAACGAGACGGCGCTGCAGGCCCTCGGCATGCAGGACCCGAAGGTGACCGCCCAGATCTGCGCCGCCCCCGGTGCCGTAGTGCCCCAGGCCCCCCCGCCGGCCCCGTCAACCCACGGCGGGGTCGGCTGGCTGTGGACCGGGCTGACGGCCGGGCCTCCGGCGGCGGGCGCCCCCCAGCCCCCGGCGGCCGCGCTTCCCGCCACCCACAAGTCCCTGGCCGACCGGTCCGCCCGCCTGGCCAAGGCACTGGACACCCAGGTGCTGCCCGGCCTGGCCAAGGACAGCCCCGACCGGGCGCAGCTGGTGCGACTCAAGTCGGCTCTGGAACGCGCGGCCGCGCAGCCCCGCCGCGGCCTGCTGGAGCTCCGCCAGCTCACCGGTTACGACGCCGCCCAGGTGCTGAAGGATCTGGAGGCGGCGCTCCCATCGCCACCGGCGCCGTGAGTCACCGGTGTCAGCACCCGGCAAATCGCCCGAAGGATGAGCCGGCTGTCTCAGAACCCGCTTCGACATAGATAGCGGAGATCGACGGGACCAAGGCAAATAGCTCCGCGCCGCGACGGAATCGACTGATTGATCCGAACGAAAGGACAGCGATCAATCGCGATTTATGCCGGTGAATTCAGGCGCGAAGCTTTTTGCGGAGACCGCAGATCCCTTGGACGAATAGCGCCACCAGGATCAGGTAGGCGTACCACGGCAGGTTGCGGCCGAAGAGCAGGACGTAGAGGTACGGGGTGGCGGTGGCGACCAGGAACACCGAGCTCCAGAGCGTTATCCGGCTCGTGTCCTTTTGGGCCACCGCCCGGACGAGGCGGTAGATGGAGTAGTAGAAAAAAGGGGCGCAGGCGACCATCAGCCCGAGAAAGATCCATGGATTTACGGCGTACTGAGCGCGGGCGGCCGCCGCCTGGTCGTGAATCCATGCCATGATGTTTGCCACGGTTGCTCCAATCGACGGTTCTGCTTTGCCGATGTCACGGCCCGCCGGGAAATTCCGTCAGGATCATATCACACAACGGCGGGTTGTCCGGAACGTCAACGGGCGGCTGGGATTCATTTTCTACCTGTGAATCGATCCGTTCGTGATCGAAGTCGGAGTCGGAAATCGGATTTCGGAAGTCGGGCCGCAAGGCGTGAAGCCGGAAGCTTGTTCTCGCTGCGCTTGTGATCGTCGTTGTGCTCGAGGCTCGTTCCCGTTCCCATCGTTTGCGCTCGTTCGCTTGCTCATGATCGTGCTTGTGAACGTAATGGCTAGCTGTTGCGTATTGAATTATTGAAAGATTGAATGGGCTTGCTGAATGAGACGGGACATCCTAATCCAGAGACCTAAAACACGAACCGTTTGGCCCGAGGCCCAAAACCCGAGTACTGTGCTAAAATGGTGGCAACATGAGAACCAGATGCAGCGACGGCATGGCGGAACCTCCCCGGGACCCCGAAGATCGCGCGTCGGACCAGTCCCCCTCAGAATCTCCCGATTACAACACGGATGGCGTGGACCTGACGTTGATCCGCTGGATGCTGTCGTTCACGCCGCTCCAGCGCCTGGAAAACCTGCAACATGTGGTCGGGTCTCTCCAGCGGATAGGCCATGAACGGCGAAACCCCCGACTTCCTGAAGATCCTGAGCGCGCTGCTGAAAGACCATGTCGATTTCATCGTCGTGGGCGGAGTGTGCGCCGTTCTGCACGGAGCACCCGTCTCGACCTTCGACTTGGACCTTGTCCATGCCCGGGACCCGGAGAATATCCGTCGGCTGCTGATCGCCCTGGACCGTTTGCAGGCGCGGTATCGCTCCGCTGGAGGGCGGGATCTGCACCCGACGGCCGCACACCTGCAATCCGCCGGGCATCAGCTGTTGATGACCAGCGCCGGTCCCCTCGACCTGTCGGGTGAGATCGGGGCAGGGTGGGGTTTCAACGAATTGCTGGCCCAGACCGAAAGCTGCCCCTTGGCGCCGGGAATCACCGTACGCCTGCTGAGTCTGGAGATGTTGATCCAGACGAAGGTTGAGGCGGATCGAGAGAAAGACCGGGCCGTGCTGGCTATCCTGCGCGGGACCCTGGCTGAAAAACGGAGGCGAGAATGACCGAACCGGAAGCACCCAATCCGCCGGCCCCGGCCGGCCCGGTGGCGGGCGTGGGCGTGGCCTGGCTGGTGACGCTGGGCGTGTCCACCATTCCCGATATGGCGTGGATCCATTACATCGGCTCCGTGCCGCCGGGAATGATCATGTTCAAGGCGGGGCTTCTGGCCGGCATGGTCGTCTTGGGCCTGGCCTGGAAGCACCTGCGGCCCCTGGGCGCCTACTTCACCCTGTTGCTGGTCAACGTGCTGGGGTGGTGGGCCATCGACCGCGTGCGTGCCCTGCCCACGGTGGCGGCGTGGGAGGAGAACGCCGGGTGGGTCGCTGGGATCATGGCGATCCAACTCATGAAGCTGGCGCTGGCGGCGGTCACGATCGTGGCGCTGCTCCTGGTGATGCGGCGGCGCCAGCCCGCCGGCCTGATGTGCGGCGACCTGGGCGCGCCGGCGGAGCGGGTGCCCTGGCTGGGATTGATGCATCCGACACCGTGGAAAATCTTCGGGCCCATCGTCGCCGTCACGGCCGCCACGATGATCGGTCTGTTCATGTGGATGGCCAACCGGCCCACCGCGGAGGTCCTCACCCACACCCTCCCGCTGGTCGGGACGGTCCTGTTCTGCGCGCTGCTCAACGCCTTCAGCGAGGAGATCAGCTTCCGCGCGTCGCTCGTGGCGCCCCTTCACCGAACGGTGGGCAAGAACCAGGCGATGGCGCTGACAGCGGTGTTTTTCGGGCTCGCCCATTACGCCGGCGGTGTCCCGCTGGCTGTCTTTCCCACCCTCGTGATGACCGGTTTCCTGGGATGGCTCATGGCCAAGAGCCTCATCGAGACGAAGGGCCTGGGCTGGGCCTGGTTTATCCACGCGGTGGCTGACATCCCCGTCTTTTTCTTCCTGGCGGCGAACGCGGTCACCGCGGGACCGTGATTCGGATCCGGTTGAAGACCGCCGCTCGGGTCAGCGGACTTCGGACATCGGACTTCGTGCTCGTAATTCGTAATCGTGATCGTCATCGTCATCGTAGTCGTAATCGAGACTTGAGGCTCGAGACTCGTTCCCGATCATCGGTTATCGGACTTCGGAAACCGGACATAGGCACAAGCGGTTCGCGGTTCGGGGCTCGCAATTCGGGTCTCGCGGTTTGGGGTTTGCAGTTCGGGTCTTCCCGTTTGTCTTGCCGCCCGTCGTACGTCTCCGTCTCTCGTCTTTCGATTCACCATCCGAAATGACCAATGGCAAATGACCAATGAACGATGATCAATGAATGCTGCCTAGTCCCCATTCACCCAATCACTGATTCACCGATTCACCGACTGACTTTAACCATGCGATGATTCTCCCACCGCCTTGACACCGCCGGGCGGGCCGTTTATAGTGCATTTAAAGTTTTCCATCCGAGGTGCGAGCATGCTGCAGGACGCCTTTTTGGAGCTCTTGCGCCGCGCCGCCTGCGACCTCCCCCCCGACGTGGAGGCGGCGTTGCGCCAGGCCTACGAGCGGGAGGAAGCGGGCCAGCCCGCCAAGAGCGTGTTCGGGACCATCCTGGAGAACGTGGCCATGGCCCGCGAGGCCTCTACGCCCATCTGCCAGGACACCGGGTCCATCAACTTCTACATCGACTTTCCGGTGGGCCAGCGGGAACAGGACTACCGCGTCGCGGCGGAAGCCGCCGCTGTCGAAGGGACGAAGCGGACCTACCTGCGCCCCAACG
>JAAYUB010000138.1 GCA_012517875.1 Acidobacteriota bacterium
CTCATCCTCTTTGATGCGGACCTGGTCCACCCCTGGGAGGCGCCACATCCTGCGGAACTGGGGGATTTGGGAGTCGTTGTCCGGCAGGCGCACCATCTGCACGGTGACGTGGATGGGCGACCGCAGCTCCCGCTTTCGCTGGAGAAACGCCATGATGTTACGGCGGGTTTCTTCAAAACAGGCGCCGCTTCGGTATCGCTCGTACACCTCGGGCGTCGCGCCGTCGAAAGCCAGGATGATGTAATCCAGGCCGGCCTGCAACAGTTCGTCGATCCGGTCGCCCCGCAGCAGTGTGGCGTTGGTGGAAAAACCGGCCCGGATGCCGCGCTCCTTGCAGTAGCGCACCATGCGGACAATGTCCTTGTTCAGCAGCGGTTCGCCGGCGCCCTGCAGTACGGCGAACTCGAAATACCGGCTTCCCTCGTCGATGACCTTGCGGAAGAGATCGAAGTCGATGTCGGCGTTGCCGAACTCGGAGATGGCCCGCGGACACATGGGGCAGCGCAGATTGCAGCGGGACGTGCTGGAGATGATTGCGGTCACGGGCAGACCCGGACAGACGGTTCGGCGGCGGAGATAACTCTGGAGCAATCTCAGCCGGTGCGCGGTGCGTTGGATTCTGGATACGGCCATCGGTGGATCTGATGCGCAATCGGTGTCCGGGTTGCGGCGGTCCATCCCAGGTCAGACCGGCTCCCAGAGCAGGGCAAGCTGGACCATGGCGATGTCGCCGTATTGGAGATGGAACGCGTACTCCTCAATCAGGCTGATCTGCTGCTGGAGGCGGTCGGCCACGGCTTTGGCATCCGCCCAGCTCTGCTGGAACAGACCGGCCAGCGCGTCCTCGACATCGTTGCTGGGCGCACGGTCGGCCGGCGGGCGGTCGGGCAGGTCCCGGAGATCCTGGAAAATCCGGGTCAGGCCGTCGCGAGTGGAAAATATCATCTGCTTTTGGCCGGACAGGACGCGGTCGGTGGTCGGATCGTCATTGACGGACTGCATATAGTTCAAACCCGATTTTTGGATGATGCCGTCCATCATCCGTTCGTACCGGTGTTGGAGCTCGCGCAGTTCTTCCTGCACGCCGCTGTGCAGGATATCGAGGCAGCGGGCCTCGAACTCGTTGCGCGATTCGCCGATCTCGGAGAAGAGCTTGAGTGTGGGGTGATGGAGCAGCCGGATCCGATGATACCGCAGGATGGTTTCGACGACCTTGTCTTTGTACAACGTGTAGTGTTCCAGCAACAGCCGACTTGCCTCTTCACGGTGCGTCACGCCATCGGGCGGCGTTGCGCTCAACGTGGCCGGATGTTCGGTCCGGATCATCTCCGGCAACCACAGGTCGTCGGCTCCCAGTTCAATCAGCGGCAGCGACACCTGAATGGTGCCCGACAGCTTGGTCTGCGAGCGCACGTGGTAGGTGTCGAAATGGATCTCACCGAACAGCCGGGCCTGCAATTCCGTGCCCGCGGAGAACGCAAAACAATCCGGTGTGTAGTATGCGGCGATTTTCGGTTTGGCGGCGGGTTGTTGGTTGTTCATGAAGTTTCGGTTGTTCAGCCGGTTGCCGGAGCGGTGAACTCACGGCATTGATTGTATTTTACCGCAGCGTTCAGGAGGCGCCAAAGCAATTCTTGCGGCATCAGCCCGCCGACCCGGCGCCACCGAGCAGAGCGGCCGCCAGCGTGAGATCCGCCGGCCTGGAGACCTTGATGTTGGACGGATCGCCACGGACGACCTGGACCGCCCGGCCCAGGCGCAGCACAAGCCCGGCGTCGTCGGACATGTCGGCGACTCCGTCGCGGAGCGCCGCCAGGTGGGCCTCGCGGATGAGGCCGTAGGCGAAGCCCTGGGGCGTTTGCACCTGATGGAGGGTTTGCCGCGGCGGAATTTCGGCCACCCGGCCGTCGACCACCCGGGCGATGGTGTCCACGGTGGGCACGGCCGTGGTCACGGCCTCGTGCTGTGTGAGCGCCGCGCGGCAGCGGTCGAGCAGGTCCGGCGATACCAGGCAGCGGGCCGCGTCATGGATCAGCAGACGATCCGCGGGAGAGAGGGCGCTCTCAAGCGCCTGGATCACGTGGAAAGCCGACTCCTGGCGGGTGGTGCCGCCCGGCACCACGTCCACCGACCGCTCCCACCCCTGGGCGGCCAGGATCCGGCGCATGTACTCGAGCCAATCCGGATGGATGGCCACCACCACCGGTCGGTACAGTCCCACCACCAGAAACGGCCGGAGCGTCCAGGTGATAAGGGGGCGCCCGTTGAGATCAATGAACTGCTTCGGAACCGTCTGGTCCATCCGGCGTCCGACGCCGCCGGCCAAGATCGCCGCCGCGTAGCGCATTGCATCCCTCCTGCGGCGAAACTATAATGGATCTGCTCAGTTAGATCAAGGAGGTTCATCGCCGTGCGCCCGGGATTTCGTCTGGCCCTGCTGGCGAGCGCAATCGCGGCACTGGCGGCCGTTTGCTGGGCGCCGGTGCTTTGGCAGGGGCAGACGCTGTACGAACGGGATTTGTTCAACTTCCACTATCCGTTGTGGGCCGGCACGGCGGCCGAGCTGCGAGCCGGCCGGATCCCGCTCTGGAACGCGCAGAACAATTTCGGGCAGAACATCAGCGGCAATCCCAACTATCTGCTCTGGTATCCGCCGGCGTGGATTCGGGCGGTCTTGGATCCGCTGACGGCCATGAACGTGTTCATCCTCGGCCACCTCCTGCTGGGCGGAATCGCCTTCGGCCGGCTGGTCCGGCGGTGGGGCATCTCCGGCCCGGTGGCGACGGTGGCGGGACTCGCGTACGCGCTGAGCGGCGTTGTGTTGTCCCTGCATTGCGTACTCAACCTGGTGCCGTATGTCGCGCTGGCTCCGGCGCTGCTCCTGACCCTGGAATGGCTGCTGCAGGACGGCGGCCGGCGAGCGGTTGCCTGTCTCGCTCTGGCTGGCGCCGGAGTGGGTACGGTATTCGAACCCGTCATGGCGGTCGGCCTGGCGGCTGTGGCGGTGATCCGGAGTCTCGTGCACGGGTGGGGATTTCGCGGCCGGCGCGGATTTGGTCGGACGGTCGGCCGGATCTCGCTGGCGCTCCTGCTGGCGATGGCCATCGCCTTTCCGGTGACGCTGGAAGGGCTTCGACTGCTGAATCAGAATCCTCGGACCTGGACGGCGGAAGCCGGGAATACCTTGTACAGTCTGCATCCCGCCCGTTTCATCGGACTGTGGATACCCAATCCGTTCGGCATGTCTTCGGGGATAATGCCGGACTTTGCGGGCGGGCGGTACACCGACGGACGCCAGCCCTATCTGGCGTCGATGTTCATCGGGCTGTCGTCTCTCGTCCTGATCGGGCTGAGTTTGGGCGGCGCGCAGCGGCGCACCGCGGCCTGGGCTTGCGGTGGCGGGATGGCGTTCCTGCTGGTGGCCGCGTCGCCCTGGCTGCCGGGTTTGGGGCGCCTCTTCGGCAGCCTGCCGCTGCTGGGTTGGGGACGATACACGGAGAAACTCGCTTTTTACGCCGCCGGCGCTTTCCTGCTGGCCGCCGCGGTCGGACTGGAACGGGTGTATCGCTGTGAACGCCTGCCGCTGCGCGGCTGGACGGAGTGGATGGCCCCCGGGGTCGCGCTCGCCGCCGTGCTGATTGCCGGCGTGCGGATTCCCGGCAGCAGTCTGATGTCGCTCGTGGCCGCCCCGCTGGTGGCGGTCGGGGTTGCCGTGGCGGTTCTGCTGGTTGCGGAGCCGCCGCGAATTCGCCTGCCGGTGCAGTGGCGCTCCGCGGCGATCGGCCTATGCCTGCTGGCGGAGCTGGTCGCCGGCAACCGGTTTGCGGTGCCGATCACCGATCGCCAGCATTTCACCGAGGCTGTGCCCGTGATCGAGGCGGTCCGCCAGCAGGCGACGAGTCTGGCGACAGAGCGCATCGCCGTGGATGCGGCGCCGGTAGACATCCGCTATTTTGGCGCCTCGGACAGCGACGTCTGGATCTCGCGCTTCCATCGCCTGGCCGGCTACGCCTATCCCGGTTTCACGTCCGGGGGGTACTATGCGTTCAACGACACCCAGGACCGGCTGGAAGGCGTCGGCCAGTTGCAGCTGCGCCGGTGGTTTGAGCAGGCGGCGCTGGAGTCCAGGATTCGGCTCATGCAGCGGCTGGGAGTGGGGTGGTACCTCAGTCCGCGCCGGTTGGACAATACCGGGCTCCAATTGATCGGAGCGTTTCCCACCGGCTCCAGTCATCGCTACGGACTGTACCGAGTGATGGGCGGACAGGGCCGGTTCCAACTCTGGTCCACGTGGCGGCCCGCGCATTCCGCGCCCGTAACCGCCGGCGATCTGGCGACGGAAGGACCGGCAGCACCTTTCGTCGATGCGGCCGGTCCCGTCCCATCCAGCCAAGCAAGCGGCGGCGCGCCGCCGGGTCGGGTCGCACATGTGTCGGAATCCGGCGGCGTGCTCCGACTGGAACTGGCTATGGCGACCGACGGTTTGCTGGTGGTCCGGGACGTGTGGTACCCCGGCTGGACCGCCCGCCTGGACAACCGGATCGTTCCCATCCACCGCGCCGATTACCTGTTTCGGGCGGTCACGGTTCCGGCCGGAACGCATCAGCTGGAGATGCGGTATGAACCGGCAGGCTGGACGGCGAGCTGGCTCGTGTCGGGCGCGGGATTCATTTCGGTTCTGGTGTTGGGGCTGTGGCCGCGCCGGCGTCGGGAGGACACCCCAGCACCTGCCGAACCACGTAATGCGGACGGCGCTTGACTTCCTCGTAGATCCGGCCCAGGTACTCGCCCAGGATTCCCAGACAGATCAACTGGACCGCACCCAGGAAAAAAATGCTGATCAGGGTCGATGTCCAGCCGGGGATGGCCACGTGGGATACGAACTTCTTGTACAGGACGACCGCTGCGGCGACCACCGCGAGCGACACCGCCACAAGGCCCAGCGTCGTGGCGATTCGCAACGGCACCCGGGAAAACGAGAAGATGGCGTCCGAGGCCATCTTGATCAGCCCGACGAACGACTGGCGGGGGATCTGGTCGCCCCGGCGGTCGCGCTCCACCGTCACGCCCACCTGGCGGAACCCGATCCAGGCGCGCAGGCCCGGAATGTAGCGGTTTCGTTCGGGCAGGGCGACGAGCAGGTCGACGACGCGTCGATCCATCAGGCTGAACAGGCCGGCCTCCTCGGGAATGGGAATCTCGGCCAGGCGGCGGAACACGGCGTAAAAGCTGCGGAAGAGGGCGCGTTTGATGAACGACTCCTTCCGGTTGGCTCGGATGGCGTACACGACGTCGGCGCCGCGCTCCCACTCCGCGATGAAATCCTGCACCGCTTCGGGCCGATCCTGGAGGTCCGTGTCCATGATGATCACCGCATCGCCGGCGGCATGCCGCAGGCCGGCGTGCACCGCGGTCATCTGACCGAAATTGCGTGACAGGTCCACCACCCGGACATTGCCGTGCTGCGGAATCAGGCCGGCTAGATAAGCGAGGCTGCCGTCCGTGCTGCCGTCGTTGACGAAGACGAATTCCGTCGCGCAATTCAACCGCGCCGACAGCGCCAGCAGCCGGTGGAACAACACCGGCAGGTTGGTCTCTTCGTTGTAGAAGGGCAGGACGAACGATACGGTTTTGGTCATCGACGTTCCTCGAACACCGGAATGCGGCCTCTGTCTGCCACCGCGGATGCCACCCGGTTCGAGTGTATAGCATCCGGGCTTGGGTCGGCAACCCGTTATGTCGGACTATCGGCCGTCGAGTGTGACCCGTCGCCGGCATCCTCACGAGGTGACGGAGGCACAGCCATCGGCTGGATGCGCCAGAGCCGCAGCAGCGGAACACCCTGCCATTCCGATGACCAGACCATGACCATCTCATATCCGGCAGGCTGTATCCGGGTGCGGAGTTTCGATTCCCAGAACTCCGCGTACGGCCGGCCATAGACAAGCACGTGGCGGGCCTGGCCGAGATCGGTGACCGGGATGAAATCGATCCGCCGCATCTGTTGCATCTGGCGAAAATAGTGGTCGGTCGGTGAGATCGGGAAGAACACCGTCGAGCCGCGGCAGATCCGATTGATGGCCGCGAGTGCGTCATCGTCCAGCGGCTCCCACCAATAGGTGACTTCGAAGCCGAGACTTCGACCGCCGGCGGTGCCGCCCACCCACTCGTTGAAATAGCTCAACTCGTGCGGATGATTGCGGATGCTCTGGCTGATGGTCCAGCCGGCTGCGAGAATCAGGATCACCGCAAGTGTCGCCCGGTGTGCGACCGGTGTGGCCGCCTGGCCGGCCGGTAAAAACCGTTCCAATGCCGGCTGCAGCCCGAGCGCCATCCAGGCGGCCAGAAACGGGAATGCCGGCAGCAGGTAGCGCTCCATGTCGTTGGTGGGGCTGAATGGTACCATCATGAGGATGACGGGTACCGTGCTGCCGATGAGCACCGCCCAGTGACGGCAACACACGAGCAGGGGCCGCAGGCGCAACCGGAACATGCCGGCGGCCAGCAATCCCAAGTGGAGCAGCGGAGTGGTGACCAGGAGGATGCCCAGTGGATAATGGAATGGACCGCGGTATGAATACACCTGCCCAAAATACAGCAACGAGAACGGAGTCCATTGGCGGCGACTGACCGATTCGCCGACAAATTCGCCCAGCCGAACCCATGGCGCATGCCACCAGTCCGGATTCAGCAGGTAAAACACAATGGCGGCGGTCAGCCCCACGATCCACAGGCGGGCGATACACTGCTTCCAATCGGCGGACGTGCACACCAGGAAGAGCGCCAGCATCGGTGCGCACACCACCACTGTCGTGATTTTGAAGCATGCGGCCAGTCCGATCAGCACGCCGGGAATCCATGCCCACTGGGTGGACAGCCCCCGGTCCAGCGCCGGAATCAACAGCAGCAGGAGGGCGATCATGGGTATATCGGTGGCCGCGAAGTGACTGTGGGCGAAACACCGGGGCATGGTCAGAAACAGTGCCGCGGTGGTCCAGGCCAGCAAGGGACGGCCGGCGGAAAACCACATGCAGAATGCCGCCAGAGCGACGGCAAAGAGAATTGCTGTCAGCATCCGGCTTTGCATGTACGGATCCTGCTCCCAGAAGACGAGGCGCTGGGCGGCCAGGTACAGCCACTTGACCCCGGCGGGATGCACGTTGCGTTGGGGATCCGTCCGCCAGAAGCGGTCGATGGCCGAAGTGTTGAACCGAGCGGCTGCCGGCAATGACAACCAGGTTCGGACTTGCCGAGTGGCTTCCAGGTAAATCGGTTCATCCCACGTGATGCCGTAATTGGAGCATGTCGGCAGGGCGGACAAGGCGACGGCGGCGAACAGGATGGCACCTCTCCAGTAGGCGCGGAAGGGACTGACGGGCATGACGTCGGTTGGCGGGTGCATCGCCGCCATCTTATGGAACCGGCGGTGGATTGTCAATTTTGTCCGACGGTTGCAGCGCCAGCACCGCGAAGCCGTTGGCTTCAAAACAAAGGCGGACTTGGGATCTGAAAAATGCCCGCATCACCAGATATTTGTCCGGAATGTCGGTGTACAGCTCCGGCGCGAAGACCGCGTCGGTTCGAATCAACAGGTGGGTTACCCCGTAGTGGGCGAAGCGGTTTGTGATTGCCGACGGTTCGCACGCCTCGGCCAGCCACGTGTGGAAGGTGTGGTCCTCAACCACGTAGTCGCCCAGATAGGCGCGATCCAGGTAAAACAGCTCGTTGCCGGTCTGCAGCGTCCAGATCCGGGCGTCCGGAGGCAGTTCGCGGTTGATGTAACGTTGGCAGGCGTACACCGGCAGGCGGGTGTTGAGAATGTCCTCGCGGGTCGTCCGGCTGGATACGAGCTCCAGCGCCGGTTGTCGGGCTAGTTCGGGCAGGAGGACCGCCAGGTTGAATGCGATGACTCCCAGACACACCGCCACCCAGACGGCTCGCCGCCACGGCCGCTCGCCCCACCAGCCTTCCAGGGCCTGGATCAGCATGAGCAGCAGCAGCGGCAACACCGGCAGCAGGAAACGGGCCTGGCGCAGCAGAATCCCCCAGACCAGGGCGACCACCACCACGAAGCATCCGGTCAGCGCCTCGGAGCTGTTCCGCTTGCGGGCCGGCAGAACAGCGAGCACACCGATCAGCAGGAATGGTCCCAGCACCCCGTCGAAGAATTCCCGCAGATGCAGCACCGGATTGAACGCCGCCACCAGGTAGTTCAGCGCCGGGGCCAGCGGAAAATGGAACGGGTGTCCGTAGCTGGCCAGGAATCCCCAGAAGGCGTCCGCCTGCGCCTGCGTCCAGAACGGATTCGAATTCGGGAACAGACCGCCGAAGAACGGGAAAACCGGATTGCCAGTGTGCCACGCGTTCCAGGCGAAATAAGGGCCGGCGAATACCAGCAGGCCGGCGCCCAGCCAGACGGGGTGCCGCCAGGCGAGATCGGCGGTCCGCCGCCGGGCCAGAACCGACACCAGGTAAACGCTCAAAAGCGCCAGCACAAAATAGAAGGCCGTGTATTTGATGGCCACCACAAATCCCGCCAGCAGGAGCGATACGCCCAGCAGGGCAGGATCGCCCCGCCGATGATGCCAGTCCAGCCCCAGGGCGGTCAGGGCTATGAAGAACATCAGCCCGGCGTCGATGTACGCAGAGGTGGCATCCAGCCACAGGGTGGGCACGGAAGCGAACGCCAGAATCGCCGGCAGCCAGAGCCAGCGCGGGGATCGGCCGCCGACGGCGGCGGCATAGTCCATGACCGCCAGCACCGTGAGCGCGAGAAAGCTGAAATGCACGAGTTGGGTCGTCCAGGGCGGGAACAGTCCCAGCACCGCCGTGAAGAGCATCTCAATACCCTTGGGAAAGTACGCGTAGACGTTGCGCGGCAGCTCGATGAGCCCGTGGTGCAGCAGGTACTGGCGGGGCACCTCCAGGTGGTAGACCAGCGCATCGCGGGCCAGGGGCGGCAGCAACAAATAGGGCAGGGCGGGCAGGGCGACAGCCGCCACCGCCACGGCCGCCACCCAACCTGGCCGTTCGGGGGCGGCGACTACGGCGCGCAGCCGGCGGATGATTTCCCAGGCACCCAGAGCACCCACCGCACCGATCAGGACGGCCAGGACGGAGTGATACAACAAGCCCGCCATTCCCAAGCCCAGAATGCCGGTGGACAGCATGGCGATGCCGAGCCCGGCCGCGAGCATTCGATGGGGCAATTCGGGCCGGACCGAATGAGGAGCCAACAGTTGGAGCACAGACCGCCCGGCAGCGATGAGGCCGGAGGCGATCAGGACGATGCCGGCGACACCCAGTATTCCCTCGATCCACATGCGTGTTCACCCATTGAATCCGATTGCAGTCGAGCCCGGACACCCGTCGCAAGCCCCGTCGGTTATTGGTCTGGTGCCGGATCAGCCGCGATCCGGCGGCGTTTCTGCAGGGGGCGGAAAGACGAACACTTTCTGGACGGCGAAATTGAACACGAACAAGACCGACTCCACCGCCAGCTTGGCCATGATCGCGCCGCAGAGGCCCATGTCCACCGCGGTGCGGATGAGCGCGTACCCAATGCTGCCGGAGAATACCACGAGCAAGATGTAGCGCGGCATGGATTGTCGGATGGCCGCCCGGGACATGAACACCGCGGATCGGTTCATGAAGTAGTTGAACAAGCCGGCCACGACTCGGCCGGCGACCATGGCTGCGAGGATCCCGGGATGAATCAGGAAGGTGGCAGCGAAAACCGCATTGTCCACGAGGGCCGTCAGCAGCGAGACGATCAGGTAGCGGAACAGTACAAAGTAGATCCGCATGGAATCGGTGAGCGGATTGAAATGGGAGGACACGTTCCGTTCCAGGTACACGGTGGCGACGGGGATCTCCAAGATGTTGCGTCGCAGGCGGTGGGCGGTCAGCAGCATCTCCAGCTCATATTCGTAACGCTCCGCCGGGATGGCCAGCAGGGCGGGGATGAGGCCGGCGGGGATACCGCGTAATCCGGTCTGGGTATCGCTGACTGACAACCCTTCAATCCAGCGAAGCAGGCGCCGGGTCAGCCGGTTGCCGATCCGGCTGCGCCAGGGAATGTCACCGGAAAAATCGCGACAGCCGAGCACAAGGGTATCGGGTCGGCTGCTCAAGGCGGAGGCGACGCGAACAATGTCCTCTGGCCGGTGTTGGCCGTCCGCGTCGGCGGTGACCACCCCGGGCACATCCGGATGGTGCAGCATGATCTCGTTGAGTCCCGTTTTAATCGCCGCACCTTTGCCCCTGTTGACGGCATGACGCAGCAGCCGGACGTTGGGCAGTCCGATGGCGGCCGCGAACGTCGCGGCGAACTCAGGCCCGCTGCCGTCGTCGACGATGATCACGCCGGCTATCTCTGGACGGTGGGACAGGCCGGCCACAAGATCGGCGAAGCGGTTGTCGGGCCGGTACGCGGGGATCAGCACCAGCGGTGGAGGCGGCATGGCGGAGGAGGGCAACCCGTTCATGGCACCTCCGCGCCCGCGGACGAATTCACAACTTCCAGCACATTGAGATTGCCGCTGGAAAACACCCGCCGGAAGTGCCGGGATCCCCCGTCAGCGGCCATGAGACTGAGCCAGGCGACCGATCGGCCCGCCGGCAGAATTTCAACGCGGCTGCCGCGATCCGTGACATCGACCCGCAGCCAGTTGTGCCACGGCAAACCCAGGCGCCGGCACAGCGGCAGGAGGTGGGTGTTGTCCACCACCAGGTAGCGGGCGCGGTGCTGCCGGCAGAATGCTGACAACTCCAGCCCGTAGTCCGCCGCGAACAGAGCCCCGTTGAATTGGTGGATGCGGCGGCGGTTCTCGGCGCTTTCCAAAAAGCCGTCCATGACGGTGATGGCCGGAGTGTACCACTGCAGCTCGTAGCCGAGGGACCAGTTGGCCGCCAGACGCGTGCCCGGTACGGTCTGGGCGGACAACCACTGGTATGTGTCCCGCCGGTCCGTCGGCGGTTGGGCCAGGGTGGCCAGACTGGACCGGCTCTGGATCGCGAACCCGATCACGAGGGGCAGCAGCGCGCCGAGAGCCGCCGTGCGCAGGGACAGGCCGGCGAATCGGCGGGAACGTACGGACTCCAAGCGGGCGATGCCACCGGTCAGGTGGATCAACAGCAGCGGCAGGCCGATGAAGACCATGCGGTTGAAGAGCAGGGTCACCCCGATGGCCAGCCAGGCTGCGACCGCTTGAAATGCGTCGGATTGCCGTACATCCGCGCGGCGGACCGCGTACAACAGCCAGGCCGCGTACAGCACGGGCAGGTAGCCAAGATAATGCCAGCTGAAAAACGTGGCCGGATCCACGGGGAGCATCTCGCCGACAAGAACCGGCGGCGACAGGTTGGACTGAAGATCGGGCGTCAGCCCAAGGATCGGACGAAGCCAGGCCCGCCCGGCTTCGGTTGTCGCTCCGATTCCCGACAGGAGCAGGCCCAATGCGGTGACCGCCAATGCCCAGCGCAACGCTCGGGATAGCCGGGCCAGCCAACCCGAAACCCGTTCTTGCCGGATCAGCCATCCGGCCGCTGCGGCGGACAGCGGAGCCAGCAACAGCGGCAGTCCGGCTGCGCCGGCCAACCGGTAGAACTCGAAGACCGGCCAGGCCGCAAGGCAGCCGCACGCCGCGGCCAGGGCGGGTGACAGGATCGATGGATGTGTGCGGGGTGCGAGCGCATCGGCGACGGCGGCGGCCATCAGGAGCATGGCGGCAAGCGGCGGGAACAGCCGCCAGGTGCCGGCGCCGGACAACCCGATGACGAAGGCGGCGAAAAACAGGAGGCGCGCCCAACGGCTCGGCAGCGGCACCGAAGAACGCCAGCGGTACAGCACGGCCGTCAAGGCCAGGACGAGCAGAATGCCCAGCGATTCGTAACGAACCACGTGGAACGCGGAGCGAAGCGTCACCGGTGTCGCCACGGCGAACACCGCGCCTGCCAACGCAGTGTCCACGGTTCTGCGGGTGAGCATCCAGACGATGCTGCACAGCGGCAGGGTGGTCAGCGCGCCGCAGAGGACGCCCAGAGCCATCAGATAATCTGCGAACGGCATCGGCGCCAGCCGGCGACAGACAGTGTAGCCGAAGGCCGCCAGGCGATGGAAGGCGTCAGGGCACATTTGTCGGTTGTCACGGGGCGGATCCAGCGCGTACTTGGAATCGACAGTCGGCAGCGAGCCGGTGTTCAAGACGGCGGCAATCATCCGGCTGTGGAATGCCGAATCGGTTTCGAAGATGAAGTGGGAGGCGATCGCCGGCGGCAGGCGCACGGCGATGGCGACCAGGAATATCGACAGACCGACCGCGGTCGGCGCCAGGCGCCGGGCAGACGGCGGGAGCGTGTGGTGGTTGTCCGTGGACGGTGAGGTGCTCGCGCTCATGCCACCCGGGATCACTCCAGCCGAATTTTGCATCACTATCCTAACATGATTCAGTCGGGTCGATGGCCCTTTCTGTTCGATGAGCCGGAACGGTTGGAGCAGCCATTCCTGCAGTTGACACCCGGCGGTTCCAGTGGGTACCATCGGAAAGCTGTCTGACTCTACGGATTGCCTGAACCGTCGCCGCATCAAGACGGCAGGGCGGAAGGCGCCCGCAGGCGGGCAGCCGATCGGTGCGCAGGAGTCAATGTGTCCGTGAACAGAGAGCGCCGGGTTGTCGGTCGGTTGGTGGGCGCGGCGGCTGTTCTTCTGACCGCCCGATTCGCCGCCGTCCTGATCGGAGGCCAGGCGTTCTTTTATCGGGATGTGCTCAATTTCCATTACCCGTTGTGGCAGGTGACGGCGGAGTGGGTGCGGGCGGGGCATTGGCCGTTATGGAATCCTATGGTCCATTTCGGCGTGCCCATTGCGGGCAACGGTAACTATCTCCTGATGTACCCGCCGGCATGGATCCGGTTCGTCGCGCCGCCCGACCTGGCTTATCATCTGTTTTTCGTCAGCCATCTGCTGCTCGGCGCCGTGGCGTTTTACGGGCTGTGCCGCCGTGCCCGTGTCAGCCCCACTGGTGCCGCCTGGGCCGCCCTCTGGTACACCGCGAGCGGGGTGGTGCTGTCGCTGCATTGCGTGCTCAACCTGGTGCCCTACATTTTTCTGGCGCCGTGGGCGATGTCGAGGCTGGAAGCGGTCCTCCGGCGGGGCTCGCGGGCGGACACCGCCTGGCTGGCGATCGCCTGGGCGCTTGTGGCCACAGTCGCCGAGCCGATCATGCTGGCCGGCCTCATGGGGCTGACCAGCGTCCGGCTGGCGGTCTGGGTGGCGGCACGATGGCGTGACCGGAAGTCCGGCCGGGTGCTGCCGCGCTTGGCGCTGGCCGGTGGACTGGCCGTCATGATCGCAGGACCGGCCCTGCTGGAAGGGGGCCGATTGCTGGCGTATTCCGGCCGGGGCGGTGAAGAGGTGGCCGATTCCCGGATCTACGCCCAGCATCCCCTGCTGGCGATGGAGCTGTGGCTGCCCGACGCGCTCGGATTCCGCTTTGACGGCACCGGCGCGTATCGGGGGCGCGAACTGGGCGCCGTCGGCAATCCCTTTCTGGTATCGATCTTCATCGGCTTTGGCACGTTGCCGCTCATCGGGGCGGCGGCGGGCCGTGGACGTCGAAGATCCACCATCGGAATGCTGGCGGGAGCGGTGGCGTTCCTGCTAACCGCCGCCGGCGGCTACTTGCCGGTAATAGCTGCGATCAATGCGCGACTGCCCCTGCTGGCCTGGGGACGGTATCCGCAAAAACTCGTGTTTTTTGCGGCCGGCCTGCTGTTGATTGCGGCGGCGCGTGGGCTCGATCGGATCGGTCTCGCCCGGGAACAGGATCCGGGGTTGCGGTGGACAGACAGGGCGTGGATGCTTGTGCCCGTCGCCGGGCTCGTCGCCGCTGGCCTCGCCGTCTCCGGAATCAGCCTGCGGGGGTTGGTGCCGCTGTCGGTGCTGGCGGCACTCCTGCCGTGCCTGGCCCGGTTCGGCTATGCGGGCGTGCGCCCAAACCGGAGATGGGCGCATGCGGCGGGGGCGGCGATCCTGCTGGAGTTGGGGTGGGCCGGACTAAGCGTCGTGCCGGTGGCGCCGGCCCGTATCCTCACGGAACCCGCCGCGGTATTCGATCGGCTGGCCGGGCGGGACGGTGACTGGGCATGCGGCCGGGTGGGCGTGGAACCCCATCCGCCAAACATCCAGCGCCCGGGCCAGAGCGCGGCGTGGTTCATGTTGTTCTTTAAAAACGGCGGCTACCCCTACTTCGGCGTCACCCAGGGCGTTCATTACGCCTTCGACCTGATGCTGGATCGGACCCATCCACGGCGGATGGCGGAATTCCAGCAGGCGTTCCTGTCCCGGCCGCCGGCGGACCGGGTGCGGTTGCTTCAGCGGGCGGGGGTGCGGCATCTGCTGTCGTTGCACGAATACCGAACACTCGGCCTGATGGGAACGGACATGATCCCGCTGGACGACCGGCACCTGCTTCGAGTGTTTCGCGTGGCGGACGCCGCAAAACGAACCGGGTTCTTCGGCCGCTGGCAGGCGCTGCCTTCGCCGCAGATGGAGCCGTTGCTGGATGCGCTGGTGGCTCTGCCGCACGACACGGTCTTCGTCGATGCCGGTCCGCCGGATGCGCGCCCTGCGGCGGCTGCGGTCATCTCCTGGCCCAGCGGTGCGCCGCTCAAATCCGGCGGTGCCGCGGTTGCAGCGCCTGGCAGGCCGGATGCGCGGCTCCGGGCGCGATATGACGGACCGAATTGCGTGGTGATGGAGGTGTCTGCGCCGGCTTCAGGCATCGTCGTGTTTCGCGACGCGTTCTTCCCGGGATGGCGTGTGAAGGTGGATAACCGCGACGCAACCGTGTGCCGTGTGGACGGGCTGTTCCTCGGCGTGGCGGTGGACGGCGGGCGGCATCAGGTGGAATTTCGCTACCTGCCCCCGTTTTGGTTCGCGGTGCTGGTCGCCGCCGGTCTGGGCTTGGTGGTTGCGGCAGGGCTGATGACTGCCGGACGTCACCGGTGAACACCTGTCTGAAGATGTGCTCAGAGAGTGACGAGCAGCGTCAGGTCCTGGGGGAACGAGCGGAACATGGCGGCGCCGTCGGCGGCCTCCATGACCACGCGCAACCGGATGCGTGACGCCGGTCCGAATCCGACGGACTCGCCGAAATCCTCCCATCGCCGCTGCCATGGGGAAGCCGACTCCCGCACTGCATAGGGAATGGATCCCTCCAGATGGAACCAGACGTCCAGGCCGTCCTTGAAGCGGAGTCGAAAATCGGCGGGCACCGGGATGATCTCCTCCATGGTGGGCGGGATGATGCCGGCCACCTCGGGAGTGGGGCGCGTCCGTTCATCGCCCGGGATGATCCGGATCCGTCGGATTTCCCAGGGGGGCGAGAGCTCGCCGTCCATCCAGGTGCGCTGGATCCACGGCTGGTCGCTCTCCCGGGCGAGGTAGCAGAACCGGGGCTGTCCCACCTCGATGGTCTGCACCGGGTATTTTCGCAGGCTGACACCCGAGTGACACAAGTGAATGGCCCGCTCGCCCAGACGCAGTTCGTAGTAGAACAGGTTGTCCTTAGCCAGTCGGGTCCGCTCCTGCACCAACTGGGCCTGCTGGGCCTGGCTGGGCTGAGGCCAGGGCTCCGGCTGGGGAGTGCTGCAGCCGGAACCGATGAGCATCAGGACCACCGCCAGAAAGCTTGCGGCGGCCGGATGAGAGGCCCGCCAGGCGGTGGGATTCGTGGGTTCGTGTCTGCGTTGCATGGTGACCTCGCCGGAAGCGGTTAAAAGATGAAAACGGTGCTGCCGATGGGCACCTTGCGCCAGAGTACCCGCAGGTCGTCGCGCCCCACTCGGATACAGCCGTGACTGACGCTGCGTCCCAGCAGGCGGCTGTATAGCGTGCCGTGGATCATGTAGCCCGGGATGTTGAGGTCCAGGGCGTACTCGCCGAGCATGCCTTCCTGGACGCGCGCCGACCGGCTTCGCGGGATGGGTTCGTTGGCTTCGATGAACTCCCAGTCGGGCGCGACCCAGACCGGATACTCGCGTCGGTTCACCACTCGAAACCGACCCACCGGCGTATCGAACGTCCATTCACGGCCGGTTTTCGTATCCGCGAGCCGGGATCCGGCGCCGCAGGAGATGGCCGCCTCGAGCAGTAGGGTGTTGGCCCGCCACAGGTACAACCGGTTGTGCACCCGGTCGATCACGACGTGCGACCCGCGTGGGGCCAGCTTCCGGAAGACCTTGTCGCTGTCGCGCTTGATTTTGGCCTGTACGGCCGGATCGGCCCCTTCGGGAAACGGTTCCGCATGTTTGATCGCGTCGGCGGGACGCAGGGTCCGGTATTCGTAGCCGGTGCCCAGGAAAACCGCATAACCGAGCAGCGCCAGCAAGGCTAGAACATCCCAGATCATGACCGTAGCCACGAGTGCGGGACGACGGATCATCGCGCCGCCATCCGAGTGGCTGGTGTTGTTCTCATTAGGTTCCGGGGCGTGCTTCATGGGTGTCCTTCCCATTGAGATATTGATGGATGGGACTGGCGGAACCATCGCTGCCCACGATCACGACCGGCGTGCCCGATGCGGTCCGCCGAAACAGCCAGGCCATGTCGGCATCGAGCGGGGCGATGCAGCCGTCGGTCCAGTCGTAGCCGCGACCGCCATGGCCGTGAATCTCGATCAGTCCGCCGATCCCCGCCCGGGGCGGGATGAGCCCCAGCCGGCGGTTATCCTGGAACCGGCGGCGGTCATCGGCGTTCGGGTAATCGATGAGTAGGGCCAATCCGTAGATGGTGCGCCCGGGACCTTTTTTCAGAGTAACCCGGTAACGTCCTTCGGGCGTGGCCCGGTCGCCTTCGTGAAGTTTCGGATTGATCGAGTTGGCGCCCAGGTCCACGGCCATGGACCGGGTCATACGGCCGTGCTCGTAAACGTCCAGCCGGTGCAGCGCCTTGACGACCACAAGGGCCAGACCGGATCGGCGGCTCTGGGCCACCGCCTCGTCGATCCAGCGACGCCACAGGTCGAGATTGACCGGATTGTCGAATCGGCTGAGCAGGCTGCGGCTTTGTTGCTGAGCCGCCAGCAGGGCGTCCATGGCGGATCGCGCGGCCCGGACGGCGGCGGCGTAACGCTCTCGGGCCAGAAAGTTGAGCGCCTCGCGCCGGCGTATCTCCGTCAGCGCCAGGCTCCGGCGGATCCGGCTGTCCGTGGCGGTGTGTCGCGCCACGTCGGCCTGCGCGTCCAACTGCGTTCCGATGAGCTGCAGGATGCCGGCTGCGGCTTCCCGGTCGGCGCTGCGCCGATCCGCGACCTCGCGATATAATTCCAGGATAGCGATGGAGGCGGCGGACAGCTGCGCCTGCGCCGGATGCAGATTACGGCGGAGCCAGCTCCGGCCCCGCTGGACGTTGACCTCGGCCAGGGCGTCGTTGAGTGCCGAACGCGCTGCGGCCAGTCGAACCGGCGCGTATTCCGAGGCATCCTCGGTCTCCGCTGCCTGGATCACGGCCCGGAGCAGGCGACCGTCGGCATCGGGGGGCAGGGTGAGCCGGCCGTCCGACAATCGCGGCAACAGGAGAAAAAAGGTCATGGCGGCGGCTCCGATGGGGAGCGTCCACACAGCGATGCGAAGCCAGGGCAGCTGTTTCATGGCTCTCATGAATATCAAAAAGGGGGCTTGTGTCACAAGCCCCCTTTGAGCTCAAACGAGCGATTTGTGAAGCGAGACTACTTGCGGCCCTTCTTCATCTCGATGGCGGCCTGGATGTCGGCCACGACCTTGTCAGCCTGTGCCTTGGCGCTCTCGGCCTTGGTCTTGACGTCGAGGTACTTCTCTTCGCCCAGCATGGTCTTGCACTCGGCGATGGCGTTGACGGCGGCTTCCACATCGCCGGTCATGGCGGCCAAGTCAGCGGCGCTGCCCTTGCCCTTGGGCGCGGTCTTCAGGGCCTCCTGGGCGGCGGTGATGGCGGCCTCGGTGGCGGTGATGGCCGCTTCGGCGTCCAGCTTGGCCTGTGCCTTGCCGGCAACGGCGTCGGTCTTGGCCTTCTCGGCCAGCTGCTTCAACTCGCCGGCCAGCTGAGCGGTCAGGTCGTAGGATTTGAAGAAGTTGCCCTGCTGCGTGGCCAGTTCGGCGTTGAGGGCGGATTCCTTGTCCAGGGCGGCCTGGAGGGACTCAGCGGCATAGACATCGGCGCCGGCGGCCTTGGCATCGGCCAGGGCGGCGGTGGCGGCATCGATCTCGGCCTGGGGCACGCTGGCGCAACCGGCCAGGACGATCAGGACCAGCACAGACAAGGTGGCAATCAACAGGTTACGCATGTGACTCTCCTTAAATTGAAGTAGAGAACATGATATTCAAATAAATAGCAGTAGCTTTCGCGCAAAACACCGGCTACTCGTTGGCGCCGTTCGCCTTCACCTGTGCCTCACGCCGATGCAGGACCGGTCTCTCGTGTCGACGGGGGATCGGAGATGCACCGGTGGATCACCAGTACGCCTCCAAAGAGGTAACATCTTCAAGATGTTGAGAGCAAATTCAAAGTGCGAATGCTACTCCCGGCCGTCTGCTTTGTCAAGGGGGAAAATGTGGTTGGACGAATCCGCGTGCTGGCCGGAACTATCTAACACGGCGCTTCGTCATGTGACGAAGCATTTCAACTGAATCCTATGTGTGGAGGTTGGTCGTGAACAGAAAACTATGGGCTCTGGCGACGCTGTTGATGGTGACGGCGCCCGTGTGGGGTGCGGCCGAAACGTACACCATCGATCCGGTGCATAGCAGTGTGGATTTCACCGTGCGCTACATGATGCTCTCGAATGTGCGGGGCAGCTTCAACACGTTTGAGGGGAACATCGTCTACGATCCCGAGGACATCACGAAGTCTTCGGTGAACGTGACCATCAAGGTGGCGAGCATCGATACGGCCAACGAGAAGCGGGACGAGCACCTGCGCAATCCCGACTTCTTCGACGCGGCCGCCTATCCGGACATAACCTTTAAAAGCACCCAGGTGGCCAAGAAGGGGGACGGCTACGTGGCCACTGGCACGCTCACCATGCGCGGTGTCGCCAAAACGGTGAGCATCCCGTTCGACATTGTAGGCAAGATGAAAGACATGCAGGGCAAGACCCGGCTGGGCGTGCAAGGCAGGGTGAAACTGAACCGGATGGACTACGGGGTCTCCTGGAGCCGCGCCCTGGACACAGGCGGTGTGGTGGTGGGCGAGGAGGTGACCGTGGATCTGGACATCCAGGGGGTGCAGGTGAAATAATAGGGCCATCCCCTTCCGGGAGGTGGCTCGATGTCGTCGACTCTGCAATCTGAGTCGCACAAGGCGAATGCAACTTGGTTCAATCCGTTCGTGGTGACGGCCGCCGTAGTGGCGGCCGTCGCTGTTTGGTTCCTGTGGGCGCCCCGGCTGCACGCGGCCGATCGCGTGACGGGCCGGATGTTCGCCACCCGTTCCGAGGTGGTCGGCACCCACGGTATGGTGGCCACCAGCCAGCCGCTGGCCGCCCAGGTCGGCATTGATGTGCTCAAGCGGGGCGGTTCGGCGGTCGACGCCGCCATTGCGGTGAATGCGGCACTCGGGTTGATGGAGCCCACCGGTGCCGGCATCGGCGGGGATCTGTTTGCCCTGGTCTGGGATAACGGCGCCAGGCGGCTGTACGGACTCAACGCCAGCGGGCCCGCCCCCGGCGCCCTGACGCTGAAGCATTTTCAGACTCATGGGATTACCCGGATGCCGGCATACGGTCCGCTCCCCTGGACGGTGCCCGGCTGCGTGGACGGCTGGTTCGCGCTCCACGGCAAATTCGGCCGGCTGCCCATGCGAGACGTGCTTCAGCCGGCCATCGGGTATGCCGAGGAGGGCTTCCCGCTGTCCGAGCTGATCGCGTATTACTGGGACCGCGGTGTCCGGGCGTTCAAGGACCGGGACAACTTCCAGAAGCTGTTCGCCCCGGGCGGCCAGGCGCCTCGGAAGGGCGACATCTTCCGCAATCCCGAGCTGGCCCGGACCTACCGGCTGCTGGCCGAGAAAGGACGGGATGCGTACTACCGCGGCGAAGTCGCCGATCGGATCGTCGCCTACTCAGGGCAAGTGGGCGGCTTCTTTGCGAAGGCGGATTTCGAGAACTACCGCAGCGAATGGGTGGAGCCGATCGCGGTGACCTACCGCGGGTATCAGGTCTGGGAGCTGCCGCCCAACGGGCAGGGGCTGGCGGTCCTCCAGATGCTGCGCATGCTGGAGCTGGTGGACCTTAAGGCCATGGGACACAATTCCGCCGAATATCTTCACACCCAGATCGAAGTCAAGAAGATCGTATACGAGGACCGTGCGGATCTCTATGCCGATCCACGCTTCGCCGAGGTGCCCGTGGCGCGCCTCCTGTCGGACGACTACGTGACCGAACGGATGAAGCTGTTCAATCCGCTGGCGGCCAGCCGGAAGATCGCCCCGCGCGCCGATACCGTCTTGCGCCACGGCGACACGGTGTTCTTGTCGGTGGTGGACAAGGATCTCAACGCGGTGGCTCTCATCCAGAGCAACTACATGGGCTTCGGCTCAGGCATGGTGCCGGACGGCCTGGGTTTCTGCCTCCACGACCGTGGCGCCCTCTTCAGCTTGGAGCCGGGGCACCCCAACGTCATTGCTCCGGGCAAGCGGCCGTTCCACACCATCATTCCCGGTTTTGTCACCCGGGATAACGAACCGGTATTCTCGTTCGGTGTGATGGGCGGCGACATGCAGCCCATGGGGCACGTCCAGGTGCTGTGCAACCTCATCGATTTCGGGATGAACGTCCAGGAAGCCGGCGACTCGCCACGCTGGCGCCACGAGGGGAGCACCGATCCCGCCGGCGGCGAACGCATGGGCGACGGCGGTACCGTGTTTCTGGAAAGCGGCATCGCGCCGGAGGTGGTTCGCGAGCTTGTTGCCCGCGGCCACCGCGTGGCGACCGGGCGCGGCGGCTTCGGCGGTTACCAGGGAATCCAAATCGATCCCCGCCGCGGGGTGCTCTTCGGCGGCAGTGAGTCGCGTAGCGACGGTGCCGCCATCGGCTATTGATCCGGCGGGATTGGTCGGGTAAACTTTCTGATCTGACTGCTGCAGGAGCGATTCATGTCCAGGGAACGGCTGCTGGTGGTGGACGACGAGGCGGGCGTGCGCGCGTCGCTGTCGGGCATCCTCCGCGACGAGGGGTACCGCGTGGACGTGGTCGCCACCGGCGAGGAATGCCTGGAGAAGGTGCGCACCGCGCTGTACGACCTCGTGCTCCTCGATGTGTGGTTGCCCGGCATGGACGGACTGGAGGTGCTGGAGCGGATCTGGGGGACGCCGTTTTCCGGCGCCGTGCTGGTGATTTCCGGCCACGGCACCATCGAGATGGCGGTCCGGGCCGTGCGACTCGGCGCGTACGATTTCCTTGAAAAGCCGCTCTCCCTTGAAAAAACACTGGTGATGGTCAAGAACGCGCTCAAACACCGGGAGCTGGAGGAGGAGAACCGGGAACTGCGCGAGCGCTACGTGCGCCGCTACGAGATGGTAGGGCAATCCATTCCCATCCTGGCGCTGCGCAAGCAGATTGATGTCATCGCCCCCACGGCCGGTCGTGTGCTCATCTTCGGCGAGAACGGGACGGGGAAGGAGCTGCTGGCCCGGCTCATTCACGAGAAAAGCCACCGTCGCCACAAGAAGTTTGTGGAGATCAACTGCGCTGC
>JAAYUB010000139.1 GCA_012517875.1 Acidobacteriota bacterium
CCGCTCCGGACGGGCCGCCGGCGGGCGGGCGGACGGCGGCGGTCTTGCGGACCGCCTGCTGCGCCGCCTGCTGGGCGCGGACCATCTGCTCCTCGCGGCTCTCGCCTTCCATGGCCGCGACCTGGACGGCAAACCCTTCGTCCAGGCTGTCCTGGCCTACCGTGACCACCTTCTCCCCCGGCTGCAGGCCGCTGGTTACCTCCACCCACGGCTCCTCGGTGAAGCCCAGGGTGACCTTGCGCTTCTGCACCTTGTCTCCCTCGCCGATGATGAAGACCCAATCCTCCTCTTTCTCGTGCCAGATCGCCTTGCGGTAGATGCGCACCACGTCCTGGTGCACCGAGGTGGTCAGGTAGACGTTGACGAACATGCCCGGTTTGAGCTGCCGGGAGGCGTCGCGGATCTCGACGGTCACCTTGCCGGTGCCGGTGGCGGCGTCGATGGTTGGGCTGATGAGCTTGACGGTGCCGAAGAAGCGCTTGTCGGGCAGCGATTCGGGCTCGATACGGGCACTGAGCCCCTCGCGGAGCCGGTGCAGCTCGGTCTCGGGGACAAACACCCGGGCCAGCAGCAGGTTCAGGTCGGCCATCGCGGCGATCTTGTCATTGGCCTTGACCATGTCGCCCGTTTCCACCAGCCGCTCGCTCACGACGCCGTCGATGGGCGAGAGGATTTCGGTGTTTTCGAGCTGGATCTTGGCGGCGGCGTAACGTTCCCGCGCCACCTTCAGTTCGAACTCCGCGTTCTCCAGGGCCAGTTGGGAGTAGTCGTCGTCCAGTTTGGACTTTTCATACTCTTGGGTGCTGACCAACTTCTCCCGGAAGAGCTCCTCGTTGCGTTTGTAATCGCTGGCGGCCTGCTCCTTGCGCACCTTCGCCTGTGACAGGGCGATCTCGGCCTGGCTGACGGCCAGGGCGTTCTGGTTGTACGTGTTGCGGATCTCCCGGTCATCCAGCTTGATGAGCACCTTGCCGGCGGCGACGTAGTCGCCTTCCTCGAAGTTGACGCTGGCGGCGATGCCGGTCGCCTTGGAGAAGACGTCGACGCTGCGGACGGCGTCCAGCGTGGTGGAGGCCATGATGAAGGTGGCCACGTCGCCGCGGTCGGCCAGCTGCGCCTTGACCGAGACCGTGGGGCCGGCGCCGCCGGGCCGAATGCCGTTGGCGCCGCTGGGGCGGCCGTTGGTGCCGTTGGCGGCCGGATTGCCACACCCGGCGGCGAGCAGGGCCAGAGCGGCCAGACCGACAATCGAAATGTGACGAAGCGCGTGTTTCATGATTTTAAAACCCGTTTATGGAATGCGAACTGCTTTCTACGCCGGTCAATGTGGAAAGTTGCAGCACCGGACAGATTCAATCCCGAATGTGTGTCCGGGATCACATGTGGAAAGATCAAGATGCGCAAAGTGCGGCCGCAGGTTCTGAAAATCCGTCGGCATCCGTCGACCGCCGCCGAGGCCCAGCGGGCGCCCGTGCAACTTTCGGGTGATTGGGAGTCCGTTCCCCCGCCGGTCGTGGCTCCAAGACATGTTCAACCCCGGACGGTCCTTTTGGTTTCTAAAAAACTGCCCGGCGTGCGATGACAGGGTCGGCCGGTCAGAAACTGGCCTCCAGGTTGAATTGGAGTCTGTTCCAGCGGTCGGAGCCCGACACGTTGTCGGTGATGTAGAGGGTCGGCCCGAAGGTGATGCGATCCTGGAAGTTGTACTTGAACGTAAGCTGAGAACCCTGCCGGTTGGCGTTGCCGAAGTCGCTGTCCACGTAAGCGCCCGCCAGGGCGTTGGCGTCGATGTGGGTGTAGCGGTAGAACAGGGACCATTGGCCGGTTTTCCGGTTCTGACCGATTTGGCCGCCCAGGCTCCAGGCGGTATTTTCGTCCGCGTGGGGTCCCTTGGCGCCGACATTGACGCCGTAGTCCGCGAAGGCCATCAGCGGATGCCGCCACCCCGTGTAATCGATCTGGACCAGGGCGTTGACAATGTTGAAATCGCCGGCGTCCAGCACGGTCGCGCCGTCGACGACGGTGGTGAAATTGCCTTTCGCGTACTTGAAGTTGGCGGCGTAGTTGTGAAAGTCGTAAAAACTGACGGCGCCGGCGAGCTGTACGGGGCCGGTGTCATACTTCAGGCCGCCCTGGTAGGCCAGCATGAAGGCGTCCTCCCCGTCGCTGACTTCGCGGATGACCGTCTGGCCCAGGGTGGCGAACACCTCGACCGGGTCGGCGGCGAAGCGGAACTGTTCGTAAAAACCTTCCGGATTGACATCGGTGTCCCAGACCATGGGGGTGGACATCCAGGGATTCTGAAATTTGCCGCCGGCGAGCGTGACGTGCCGGCCGAATTCCGGCGGCGTCCAGGCAAGGTAAGCCTGATCGAGCCAGATGCCCTTGCCGTCGAAACTGTCGGTGAATGTCTGGTTGGTGGAGATCGCATCGGCGCCGAAATCCCAGCCGGGCACTGCCTTGGCCATCCCGGAAGCCAGCCGGAAGACGCTCTTGACGCCATGGCCCAGATCGGCTTCGACCTTCACGCGGGCACGGAGACGGAAGGCTTGGCGGTCGGCCGTGGCGTCCTCGTCGAAGAAGATGCTGTCGTATCGCAGGCGCGAATCGCCGCTGAATGTGATCCGGGACAGACCGTGGGCCGCCAGTTCCTTCGCCGCTTCGGCTCGGGCAGTCTCCGGAGCGGCCGGCGGCTGGCCGGCCGCCTGCTGCCGCACCTCCGCCTTCAACTGGTCCAGCATGGCCTGCTGGGCGGCGAGCTGCTGCTCCAACTGCCGGATCCGTTCCTCCAGGGCAGCGGTGTCCGCTCGGAGGACGGGGCCGATGGCGACGGCGAGCGCCAGGATGAGAGTCCAACGCGCTGTTTTCATGGGATGGCTCCTTCGTCGGGCTGTTCCCCACGGATCGGGAAACGGCTACAGCCGGAAATTAACGTTCGGTTCAGATCATGTTAAAACAGCCGCCACCCATCCGGTCAACTGTTTTGAAGAGGCGGGATGGACGGAGAGACCGGCGGAGGGGATTGCCTTCGGCGGGCGATTCCGGTACATTGGGCCCATTCTGTCCCCGTCCAAAGGAGCGCTGAAGATGGTCTGGATTTTTCTCGGCTACCTGGTACTGACTCTGGTGTTGGGCCTGTGGCAGGCCACGCGCACGAAATCGCAGGCGGATTTCGTTTTGGGCGGCTCCAAGCTGCCCGGCTGGATGCTGGCGCTGTCGGAGCGGGCCACCGGCGAATCGGCCTGGCTGCTGCTCGGATTCACCGGCCTGGTGTTCGCCAAGGGGCTGTCGGCGATCTGGGTGGGAGTGGGCTGTCTCACGGGGATCAGCACCGCCTGGCTCGTGCTGGCAGCCAGGTTTCGGTCGGAATCGGAGCGGTACCGGGCCATGACCATGCCCGAGTACTTCTCGGCCAAATTCCCCGACAAGGCGAACACCATCCGGTTGCTGTCGACGCTCATCATCGTCTTCTTTTTCGTGTTCTACGTGGGCGCGCAATTCGCCGGGGCGGGCAAGACCATCCAGACCACCTTCGGGCTGGAGCCCCTCTACGGGCAGATCATCTGCGCGGCCGTCATCCTGCTCTACGCCACCATCGGCGGATTCATCAGCGTGGTGGCCGTGGACGTCTTCCAGTCCGTCCTGATGATCATCACCCTGATCGTGACGCCGGTGGTGCTGCTCGTCCAGGTGGCCGGCCAGGGGCTGAGCATCCCGGCTGCGCTGGTCGAAGCCGGTGCGGGCATGGATTCGTGGACCGGCGGCCTGGCCGGCTTCGCCGGCGGGCTCATCATCTTCAACCATTTCGCCTGGTTCTTCGGCTACCTGGGCGGCCAGCCCCAGCTCAACGCCCGTTTCATGGGTATGCGGGACGACCGCCAGGTGCGAATCGGCCGGAACATTGCCATCACCTGGACGGTGCTGGCATACGCCGGAGCGGCGGGCATCGGCCTGGGGGCGCTGACCCTGTTCGGGCGCCAGGCGGTGCCCGACGCCGAGATGGTTCTGCCCTACGTGCTCACCACGATGTTCCCCTGGTGGCTGGCCGGCGTGCTGCTCGCCGGCGCGGTGGCGGCCATGGTGTCCACGGCCGAGAGTATGCTCATCGTCGCCGGCACATCCATCAGCCAGGATGTCTATCAGGGCATTGTCCGAAGAGGGCGGGCGCCCGACCGCACGGTGCTGATGGTGTCGCGCGCGGCGACGCTGGCGGTGGGCATACTGGGACTGGTGATGGCCCTGACGACGGAAAAGCTGATCTACACCATCGTGTCCTACGCCTGGGCCGGGATCGGTTGCTCGTTCGCGCCGGCGGTGCTGCTGTCGTTTTACTGGGACCGCTTCCGCGGCGCCGGCGTGGTGACCGCGCTGGTCGCCGGCCTGGTGACCACGGTGGTCTGGATCGCCACCGGCCTGGACGCGTCCGTCACGGCCATGGGTGTCACCTTCGCCGTCGCCATGGCTGCGGCGATACTGGTCACCTTGGCCCGGCCGGCCGAATCAGCCGGTCATTGATGGGGAACCAGCCTCGAGTCCCGAGCCTCGCGCCATGTCGCATCATGGTGGGTTCGGCGAATATCAGATCTTGAACAAATCGTCGAATGCCTTGCGGGCGTCGTTGACGGGCCCCTCTTTCCGCTCCTCCACAACTTTCTCGAAGAGGATTTTGGGCCGGAACTGCAGACACTCGTTGCGGACGTTCTTGCCGTCGATCCGCCGCGTCACCGGCTGCATGCACTCGTTGGGGGCGCCGGGGTCGAAAAACTTGCAATTGCGGCAGGTGCGCAGGTCGGCGTTGCAGCTGCGGCAGGTGTCGGTGGGCTTCAGCTCGTCCATGAACTGGACGTTGGCGGAGCACTCGGTGCAGCGGATGGTCCGCCGGTAGCGCGTCTCCACCCGGCCGCGGACGTGGTCGCCGTTACCGGCGGGGCGCGGGCGGGCCGGCCGTTCGGAATCGCCGTCCTGATAGCCCTTTTGCTTGTACTTGCGGCTCATGCGAGCCTCCATGGAAAGAATAATCCCGTCCGGAGGGGGCGGTCGCGTTCGTCAACCTCACCATTGGAAACGAGCGGGCGGGGTCCAGGAAACATCATTATACACGAAACGACCGAGTCAAGAAAAGTGTTAGAATGGGGATACCCGGCGAAGGCCGGGGGCGCAATCCAAAATGAATACCGGGACTTGGAACATCCGGACAGACTATGAACCGGAGCGACTGGCAACGCTGCTGGCCGCCGCACCGGCGGAGCGGCCTTGCGGCGAGCGGATCCGCCGGTTGTGCGCCGCGCTGGCGGGCGCGCCGTATCGCACCGCGCCGCTCGGCGGCGGGCCGGGACAGCCCGAGGTGCTCACCGTCTCGCTGGACGCCTTCGACTGCGTGACGTTCCTCGAGACGGTCATGGCGCTGGCGCGGTCGGCGGACGAGGCGGAGTTCCTCGACCACCTGCGGCTCATCCGCTACTCGGGCGGCCGGGTGGCGTGGGCGTCGCGCCGGCACTATATGTCCCGCTGGCTCGAGGAGAACGCGGCCGAGGGCCGTGTTGCGCCGCTGCCGCATCCGGCGGGACGGACGCCGCGGGAATGGACGCGGCACCTGGCGGTAGTGCCGGGCCTGCCGCCGGCGACTGCCGCCGTGCGGGGCTGGCCCAAGCAGGCCGTCGCCACCTTCCGCCGCGTGGTGTGCGACGGCGACTTGGCATGCTTCGTCTCCACCCGCCGCGGGCTCGACTATTTCCACGTTGGCATTCTCTTGGCCGAGGCCGGTGGGCCCATGCTGGTGCACGCGGCTCGCTCGGCGGGCGGCGTCGCGCGGACGCCCCTGGCCACGTTCCTGGCGGCGAACCGAATGAGCGGCGTGACCCTGGCCCGGCCGTGGCCCGAGCTGCCGCGGCCGGCGGAACCGAACGGAGGGACGGTATGAACCGGTGGACGGTGGCCATCCGGGTGGACGATCCGGCCGCCGCGGCGGCGGCCGCCGCCGCGTGGGCGGAGCGGGAGTGGGTGGCCCGCGTGGCGCTCCTGGTCCCGGTTGAGGCCGCGGAGAGCCTGCCGCCCGGCGTGCCGGCGGACGTCCGGCGGGTACCGGCTTTCCTCCCGGGCCGGGAACTCGAGCGGCTCATCAGCGACATGGCCGGCGAGTACCTGGCGCTGGTGGAGGAGCCGGTGGCCGCGGCCCCGGAAGCCGGCTTCCCGGAGCGGCTCGTGGCCGCGTTCGAGCATCTGGGCGCCGGGTGCCTGTACAGCCACTGGCGGCGCGAAGCGCCCGACGGCGCCGTGGAAACGGTTTTCGCACCGCCGTTCCAACCCGGTTCAGCCCGTGACACCTTCCCCTGGGGGCCGCTGACGGCCTGGCGGCGCAAGGCGGTCGCGGCCGCACTCGACGCCGAGGGGCCGCTCGCTCCCACGCGCTGGTCCGGTCTGGCGGAGCTGCGCCTGCGCCTGGCCCGCGCCGGCGCCGTCGCCCGCGTGCCGGAGCCGCTGTACCGCGTGCGGCCGCCGGCCGGCCCCTCGACCGACCGTCACTTCGAGTACCTGATGCACGAGCACCGGGACCGCCAGGCGGAACTGGAAACGGTGTTCACGGAGCACCTGCGCCGCACCGGCGCCTGGCTGCCGCCGCCGGCGGCGCCGTTGCCACCCACCGGGGAATTCCCGGTGCTCGCGAGCGTGGTGATCCCGGTGCGGAACCGGGCACGGACCATCGGCGAGGCGGTCGAAAGCGCCGCGAGCCAACGGGTGGACTTCCCCTTCAACGTCCTGGTGGTGGACAACCACTCCACCGACGGCACCGGCGCCGTCGTGGAGGCGGCGCGGCGGCGCCACGCCTACGTCCACCGGCTGGTCCCGCCGCTCCCCGGCCGGGGCATCGGCGGCTGCTGGGGGCTGGCGGTCGAGTCGCCGCTCTGCGGGCGCTACGCGGTGCAACTCGACTCCGACGACCTCTACGCCGGGCCCGACACGCTGCAGCGCATGGTGGAAGGCCTCCGCGCCGGCGGCGCCGCGCTTGCCGTGGGGAGCTACCGGCTGGTGGACCGCGACCTCAACGAACTGCCGCCGGGTGTCATCGACCACCGCGAGTGGACGCCCGCCAACGGCCACAACAACCTGCTCCGGGTGGAGGGGATCGGCGCGCCGCGGGCGTACCACGTGCCGGCGCTCCGCCGCGTGGGCTTCCCCGACGTGAGCTACGGCGAGGACTACGCCGCCGCCCTTGGCCTGAGCCGCATCTGGCCGGTGGCCCGGATCTTCGAGCCGGTGTACCTGTGCCGCCGCTGGGAGGGGAACACCGACAGCGGCCTCACCAGCCTCCAGCAGGCGCTTCATCACGAGTACAAAGATTATGTACGCACTTTGGAGCTCGCCGCAAGGCGGAAGATGGCGGGAAGTGAAGAGTGAGCAGTGACCAGTGAGGGACGAGGAGGATGGGAGGGAGTAAGAGATTGGGACGTTCTGCCCGAGTTCATTCAAATCAAATGAACAAACTGTCACATCGGTAGGCCGAAGATGGACATGCGCCAGGAAGCGACCTCTGAAATCGATGCCGTTACCTGTCTCAACTGCAAGGCGGCGGCTGTGGGGCAGGCGTGCCAGGCATGCGGCCAGAAGAGAATCCCCCCAGACGCGACGAGCCTGCGCCATGTCGCGGGCACGCTGGTGGCGGAGACGCAGGAGCTGGACGGCAGGCTGCCCCGGACCTTGCTGAACCTCCTCTTTCACCTCGGCCGGCTCACCGTGGACTGCCTGGACGGTCGGCGGCAGCGCCACATCCGGCCTATCCCCCTGTGCCTGGCGCGTCGGGCGCATTTCTTTTCCTCAACCACGATGAGCCGGTCAATCTGGCCAGGCTGGTTTCCCATCAGCCGGCGGACAGCCAGCTCCTGCAACTTGTGGACGGGTAGGCCCGGGACCCCGGCCAAACCCGGCAGCAGTTCGTGGCCGAGCGGGATCCGCGCTACGTGGAGGCCCACAAGTCGGCCAGCACGGTCCTGGACCTGGGGCGCCTGGGTCCCGCCATGTTCCTGCTCTACCGACGCCGCCGGCTCTTCACGGCGCAGCACCTGGTGATGACCCTGCACATCAACAGCTTCGGCTGCCTGCTTGGACTGATGCCGCTGGCGGTCATGTCCACCAGCAGCGGTGAGTCGATCCCCGTCACCCTGTTGTTCATGGCGGTCTATTTGGGCTATATCTACCTGGCGCTCCGCCGAGTCCGCGGGCAGGGGCAAGGGATCACCGCGATCAGGCTGTTCACGCTGATTGTCCTGAACCTGGTCGCCGCGATCGTTGGCACTGCCGGCGCCATGATCGATGCCCTGTTCAGTTGAAATCGGGTACCTCGCGCTGCTGCCGTACGCGAGTTCAGCCATAACAGGAACAAGTGCCTCGCGCACTCCGTGCGCGAGATTGGCACGGCAAGATCAAACGTTGCCACTGACCAGCCGCGCAGATTACCCGAAATCCCCCGCGATCGGGCCGCTGGAACCCGCGGCCGGAGGCCGCGAGGTACCCGGAAGAAATTGCCGCATCTTTTCCCGCGCGGGATGCGTATATTAAGCTGATGTTATGGTTATGATCCGGGGAGAGGAGTGTCTGGACGACATGAGGCAAAAGACATGCAACCGGGCGATCCGGCTAATCCTGTTGTTTCTTGCCTTGGCCGCCGGCCTGTGCCCGGCGCAGGCCGCCGGCGCGGCGCGCACCGAGCAGCCGGTGCGGGACATCGAGACGCCGGTGCGGCTCGTGCACGTACAGAACCTGGCCGGTGACATTCTGGTGGAAACCTGGACCGAAGGCTACATCCGCATCCTGGCGGTGCGGCGCGACGGCGCCGAGGTGGACCCGGTGGCCGACGTGCTGGACCAGCCGGGCGATGCCGGCGAGGTGGACGTCTGGACCCGGCCGGAACTGGCCGGCGACGCGGCCGTGGATCTGCGGCTGCTGGTTCCGATCGGGGTGCAGGTGGCGGCGCGGAGCCGCACCGGCGTCATCACGGTGCGCGGGGTGGGGCGGGGGATCACCGTAGAGACCGACTCGGGCGACGTCCGCTGCGGCCTGCCCGCGGGCGCCGACGCCGACGTGTCGCTCCGCAGCCTCGAGGGGATGGTGGAAGCGCGGCTGCCGCTGGAGTTTTTCGGCACGCCCCAGCGGGGGCTCCTCGATGGGCGGCTGGGCCGCGGCGGCACGCCCGTGATGGCGCGCACCCGGTCGGGCCGCGTCACCGTGTTCGCCGACGACCCGGCCCGGATCGGCCGTCAAGCCGACGTCGTGCCAAGTGGCGTCCCGGCGGAGTCCACCTCCAGACCGACGGCTGCAGACGGAAGTCCGGCGAAGCGGGAGGCCCCATCTGCTGTGCCCGCCGCGGACCCGGCGGCGGGGACAGTCGGCGGTTTCCGGATCGGCGTGAGCACCCGGCTGGTGACCCTGAACGTCCAGGTGGCCGACGCCAACGGGGCGGCGGTGACGGACCTCGTTCGCGAGGATTTCCGCGTGCTCGATAACGGCGCCGAGCAACCGATCGTCTACTTCGAGCCGCAGACCGCGCCGCTCAACCTCCTCCTGCTCCTGGACCTGAGCGGCAGCACGAAGGAGATGACCAAGGTCATCAAGCAGGCGGCCGCCCGGTTCGTGGACATGCTGAACCCCGCCGACCGCGTCGCCGTGGCCGCCTTCACCAGCCGCTACATGCTGGTGTCGGGATTCTCCGAGAACCGCAGGCTCATCCGCCAGCGCATCGATGACATCAAGAACCGCGGCGGCGGCACCGCGTTCTACGAGGCGATGTGGTACGCTTTGGACGAAATGGCGGAGACCAAGGGGCGCCGCAACGTTATCGTGGTGATGAGCGACGGCGTGGACAACATCCTGCAGCGGCCCGACGACTACACCTCCAAGTGGTCGTACGAGGAGATGCGCGACCGCGTCGCTGCCGCCGACGTGACCGTCTTCCCCGTCTACATCGACACCGAGTACGAGCAGGTGGTCAAGGAGGGGAACGTGTCGAGCGTGGTCTACCGCACTGCCCGCCGGCAGATCGCCGGCCTGGCCGAGAGCACGGGCGGCCGGATGTTCCCCGTCCAGCGGTTCGAGGACCTGGAGGCGGTCTATCGGACGGTGGCCGCGGAGCTGCGCAACCTGTACAGCCTGTCGTACTACGCCCCGGCCAAGGCCGGCGCGGGGCGCGCGTGGCACGCCGTGGCGGTGGAGGTGGCCCGCCGCCCCGCCGTGCAGGTCAAGACGCGCCCGGGATATTTCCTCGAGTGACTTTCTGTTGAGCTAATCCGACTGCACCGGCGGCCGTGCGCGGTAGCGGTCCCGCTGGGCGAAACAGGTGACGTCGGCATAGCCGGCGTGGATCCGCGCCGAGTGGGGCACCCCGGCGGGGATGGTGTAGGAGTCGCCCGGACCGAACGTGCGGGGCACGCCGCCGATGACGAGGTCGATGCGGCCGGCCACGACGACGCCCCACTGGGCGGCGTGGGCGTGCTCCGGCACCTCGGCATCCGCGGCGAACTCCATGAAGAGGATCTGGATGTCCTCGCCCTGGGAGAGATAGGCGCGGACACCCGGCATGGGGATGTCCGCGCGGGGCAGGCAGCGGATCATTTCAGGGAACACGTCAGTCATGTCACGGCGCCTCCGGGTCGCCGGAACGGGCCCGCAGGGCCTTTACTTGAACGCCTTCTCCGCCGATGGCGGCGGCAGGCGCTTCGGCCAGCGGGGCGGGTTCTTCCGAATCTCCTCCTTCAGCAGGGCGATGGCCGTGTCTAGCTGCGGGTCCCGCCCGGCCACGAAGGCGTTCGGGTCGTCCTCCACCACGTGGTCCGGATTGAAGCCGTAGCCGTCGGGGAGCCACTTCCCCTCGGGGGTGAAGCTCCCCTGCTGCGGGCAGGATACCATGCCGCCGTCGATGGCGGCGAATCCACCCACCGCCATGTAACCGCCCCAGGTGCGCGTTCCCACGGAGGGTCCGAGCCCCATGTAGCGGAAGCCGGTGCTGAAGTACTCGCCGTCGGACCCGGTGCGCTCGTTGCACAGCAGCACCACCCGGCCCAGGTAGGCGGTGCGGTGGTACGGCTCCGGTATGCCATACCGGGCCTGGTCGTATTCGAAGATCACCCGGCGCAGACGCTCCAGGATCATGCCGGAGGTGATGCCGCCGCCGTTGTAGCGCACGTCGAGCACCAAACCGTCCTTGTCCAGGTTGGCGTAGAAGTGCTTGGCGAACTCGGCCATGCCGTAGTTGCCCATGTTGGGCACGTGGATGTAGGCCAGATTTTCGCCGCCGTGCCGCCGGACGTAGTCCCGGTTGCGGGCCACCCAGTCGTAGTAGCGCGCCTGATTCTCGTTGGCCATTGCCTGGACGCGGACCTGGCGCGCGCCATCGACGGCGGGCTTGTCGTTGACCTGGAGGAGAACCGGCTGGCCGCCCAACCCGACGAGCCGGGCGTTCGGATCCTGGTCCGGCGCCAGGGGCCGGCCGTTGACGGCGAGGATGTAGTCACCCGCCTTCACCTTGAGCCCGGGCGCGAGCAACGGCGAGCGCGCCGCGTCGCCGAAGCCGTCGCCCTCGAACAGCCGGACGATCCGGTACGCCTTCCCGGCGGCGTCCCATTCAAGTTCCGCCCCCAGCGCGCCGATGCCGGGAGCGGGCGGGGCGCTGCGGCGGCTGTAGCCTCCCCGCACGTATTCGTGGGAGACGTTGAGCTCCGCCTGCATGTCGCCGATGACTTCGTTGAGCTCGTCGCGGCAGCCAACCGCCGGCAGCAGCGCCTCGTACTTGCGGCGCATCGCCTCCCAGTCCCGGCCGTGCATGGCGGGGTCGTAGAAGGTGTCGCGGTGCACCCGCCACGCCTCCAGGAAGATCTGCCGCCATTCCAGTTCGGGATTCACCTCGAAACTCCAGGCAGCGGTGTTCACCTTGGGGGCGTCGGGTTTGACGGGGGCGCCGGCGTCCACGATCTGGAAGCCGGCCCGGGTGCGGAGCGCCACCTTCTTCCGGTCGAACGACAGGTCGTACCCCGTCACACCCGCGGCCATTTCGGTGACCTTCCTGGTCTTGAAGTCGTACACCTTCAGCTTGAAAGCCGGCTGGGACGGCCCGCCGGCCGCGTCCCCCTCGTCCTCTTCGGGGGCCAGGTAGAGGAGTTTACCGGCGATGGATTGAAGGCCGGCGTAGCGCCCGGCGGGCACCGGCACCTCCAGGATCCGCCCGGCGATCCCCTCCAGGTCCACCTTCATGTCGGGGAGCTTCGGAGGCCAAGCGGGTTTGTCGGCCGAAGGCATGTCGCCGGCGGGTTTGTCACCGGCCGGTTTGTCCCCGGCCGCGGCCTCGGGCTTGGCCCCGTCAGGCGGCACGGCGGCGTCCCTCTTCTCCTCGGTGGGACCGCCCGGCTCCTCGTCGCTTTCCACCGGAAGCGGAGACAGGGTGTCGGCAGCCAGTGTGATGACGTAGATCTTGGTGGTCCGGTCCTGGTTCATCTGGAAGTCGAAGGAATCCCATTGCGGGGTGACGCTTCGCTCGGTGAGAAAGAAGAGGTACTTTCCCTCGGCGTCGAATACGGGTCCGTGGTCGCGCGTGGGCGCGTGCGTGAGCCGCGTGGCCTGCTTGCGTTCCAGGTTGTAGAGATAGAGCGAGCGGACAAAATGATTCTCCGGCCGCACGTATACGAGCCACTTGCCGTCGGGGGCGAACCGGTAGTCGCCGACGCCGCCGTACTCGCCGCGGGCGACCTCGCTCACGGCGTGGCTCTCCACATCCACGACGTGGAGGGCCAGCGAATTGTCACAGAACGCCAGTCGCTTGCTGTCGGGCGACCAGACTGGGCCGGCCAGGCGCCGCTGCTCGATCCGGGTGAGCTGGACCGCTACGCCGCCGCCGGCCGCCGGGGCGAGCCAGAGATTCTCCTCGCCGCTGCGGTCGGAGACGAATGCGATCCACTTGCCGTCAGGGGACCACGCCGGCTCCTTGGAGCGGGCGCCGGCCAACGGCGCCACGGCGCGGATTTCGCCGTTTTCCGCCGGCAGGGTAAAGAGCTGGCCGCGGCTTTCCGCCACCAGGCGCTTGCCGGTGGGCCCGACGCCGAACGCACCCGGCGCGCCGGCCACGCGGACCGGCCGGGCGTGGATGCGATCGGACGCCAGGGCCAGCTTCAGCGGCTGCGCCCGACCGGCGGTGATGTCGTAGACCCACAGGCCGTCGCCGTGCTGGTAGACGATCCGCCGGCCGTCGCCCGCGGGCGACTTGACGTCGTAGTCGGCGTGGCTGGTCACCCGGGCCGCCTCGCCGCTGCGCGCGTCCCAGCGCCACAGGTTGGCCGGCCCGTCCTTCTCCGAGACGTAGAACACCGCCTCGCCCGCCCACACCGGGTACTGCTCGTTGATGGAGTCGTCGTGGATCCGTCGGAAGGTCTTCGCCTTCAGGTCGGCGATCCAGATGTGGTTGGCCATGCCGCCGCGGTACCGCTTCCAGTGGTGGCTCTCCAGGGCCATGGGGCAGTAGGCGAGCCGGTTGCCGTCCGGGGCAAACGCCCCCTGCGCCGCCTTCTCCATGGGCAGCGCCTCGGGCAGGCCGCCGGCAGCCAGCACAAGGTAGAGCCGGGAGCCCACCAGGGGGACGCCGCGGCGGGAGCGGAACAGGATGCGCGCGCCGTCGGGGGTCCAATCCACCGCCTCGGCGCCGGCCGGGTCGAAGGTGAGCCGGCGGGGCGCGCCGCCGGCGGCGGGCATGACGTAGACGTCCTGGCCGCCGTCGTAGCCGGCGGTGAAGGCGATCCACGCGCCGTCAGGCGAGAAGCGCGGCCCGTACTCGTCCGCCTCGTGGAGGGTGAGCCGCTCGGCGGTGCCGGCGGCGACGGAGCCGAGCCACAGGTCCCCCTCGGCGCTGAAGACGACGCGGTCGCCGTGGATGTCCGGCGTGCGGACCATCCGCGGCGGCGTGATCTGGGCTGAGGCCACGGCGGCCAGCGCCAGCCAGGCGAGCGCCACGATTCCGGCGGTCACGCGGTCCTGTTTCATGTAAGCACCCCTTTGCAGGATTGGCTGAGAATCGTCTGAAGATACACCTGCCGCCGACGGATTTCAACGCCTCCGGCGCCGTCCGGTTGAACTCCGGAAATGAAGGGGACCGCCGGCTGGGCCGGCGGCCGGTCGAAGTTCCGCCGGCCGCGACGAGCCGAAAAAGCGTTGGCGCCGGCGGCGTCTTGCGCTATCATGGCGCCATGCTTCGGATGCGCCACGCCACCTTGGGCGAACTACCCACCGGCCTTGCGGCCACCATCTGTTTCGTCAACCGCTTCAGCGGCCTGCGGTAGATTCCCATCCGCTTCTCGCGACTTGCGGCCCGGTGGGCCTGTCCTGCGGGACGGGCCCGTCGTCCGGCCGGCGGCGCGGGGCGCATGACCGGGGCATGATGAACCGACACGATTCACCAGAGGAGCAGTCATGAAAATCATCGTACTCGGCGCCGGACTGGTGGGGCGGCCCATGGCGGGCGACCTCGCCGCCGACCCTGATTTCGAAGTCACCGTCGCTGACATCAATACGGACGCCCTGGCCCAGGCCGCGGCCCGCTGGCCCGTACGCACCGTCCAGGCCGACCTGCGCGACGCGGCGCGGGTCCGGGAGCTGGCCGGAGCCGGCGACCTGGTGGTGAGCGCCGTCCCCGGCTTCATGGGCTACGCCACCCTGCAGGCGGTCATCGAGGCGAAGCGGCCGGTGGTGGACATCGCCTTCTTTCCCGAGGACCCCTTCGGCCTGGATGCGCTCGCCCGGAGCCAGGGGGTGACCGCCGTGGTGGACTGCGGCGTCGCCCCCGGCATGAGCAACCTGCTCGTGGGGCACGCCGCCCGGCAGATGGACGCGGTGGACCGCGTCCTGGTGTACGTGGGCGGGCTGCCCGAGGTGCGGGAATGGCCGTACGACTACAAGGCGGTCTTCTCCCCCATCGACGTGATCGAGGAGTATGTCCGGCCCGCCCGCTACGTGGAGAACGGCCAGCTCGTGGTGCGGCCGGCGCTCTCCGACCCGGAGTTCGTCAACTTCCCGGGCATCGGCACACTGGAGGCGTTCAACACGGACGGCCTGCGGACGCTGGCCGCCACCATCGACGCGCCGAACATGAAGGAGAAGACGCTCCGCTACCCGGGTCACATCACCAAGATGGCGCTGCTGCGCGAGACGGGCTTCTTCGGCACCGAGCCGGTGGAAATTGCCGGGGTGAAGATCCGCCCCGTGGACTTCACCGCCAAGATTCTGTTCCCGCTGTGGCGCCTGAAGGAGGGCGACACCGACCTCACCGTGATGCGCATCATGGTGGAGGGGCGCGAGGCGGGGCGGCGGGTCCGCTACACGTGGGAGCTGCTGGACCGGTTCGACGCGGCATCGGGGGTCCATTCCATGGCCCGCACCACCGGCTACACCGCCACCGCCGCCGCCCGGCTGCTGGCCCGGGGGCTGTACCGGGGCGAGGGCGTCGTCCCGCCGGAGTTCATCGGACGGGAACCCGACTGCGTCGCCTTCATGCTGGCGGAGCTGGCGCGCCGCGGCGTGATCTACCGGCAGACGGTGGAACCCGTCGCCTGACCTCGGCTCGTTGGGCGCCACCGCGGCGGTCGGTCCGCTCCGTGAGCGGAACCGGCGCCGCCATTATATAAGGAATGCGCCCGCCGCATTTCACCGCCGGGGCCCGGATTGTCAACCCGGGCCCCGGCGCCTTTTCTTCAGCCAACACCATGGAGTGAACGGGTCCCGAGCCTGGAGTCTCGAGCCTCGATCGCAACCGACGATCTCGAGCGCGAACGCTCAGGGGATTTGGACGCAGCGGATCTCCGACAGGGCTTTGACCCCGCGGTCCACGAAGAAGTCGGGCCCCGCGAACAGCGGGAACCGGCCGCCCTTGGCGCCCTCGCCGCGGTCCTGAATCAGAAACTCGGCCCGGTCGCTGCGGTTGAACAGCTCGCTGTACGACACGGTGCAGCGGTAGCCGTCGGCCGCGGCGAACACCAGGTAGCCCGCCCGGAGGCGCGCGGGGGTCGGGGGAAAAGCCGCCAGCAGGACGTCCCGGGCCGCGCGGCCGCGGATTTCGTTGAAGCCGTGGAAGCCCATCCCGTGCCCGTAGGCCACCGTCGGGTACACCCGCTCGCCGGCCGCGGCGGGCAGGCTCTCCAGCCGGCCCTTCTCCTGGCCGTCCGCCACGAGGCGGATGGCGGGGCTGTACAGCGGCTTCAGGTCGCGGTTCACCGCGAAGCTGTGGGGGCAGGTGAGGACGGTGATCTTGACGGGTTGACGGATTTGCCGCGCGCTCACCATGTCGTCGGCGCAGACCAGGCGCGTGTCCGTCGGGACCGGCCAGCGGTCGTCGGCGTGCGACGGGATGACCGGCGACACCCGGATGGCGATGAGGCTGCGGTGCAGGACGTTGGTGTAGAAAATTTCCCCCCAGCTCAGGACCGCCTTCTCGCCCGCGGCGTTTTCCACCACCACCAGCAGGTCGATCACGGGCCGGAACTCGGCTTCGTTTTTCTTGATCACCTTGACGTCGCGCAGGATGTCGAACAGCGAGTAGCCGTCATAGCGGTAGGCGCCCACGAACGCCGGCTGGCCGTCCTTGAGCTCGGTCTCGCGGACCGTCACCGAGCGCACGGGCAGGCGGGACACGTCCACCGGCCCGGGCGTCGCCACGTCGCCGGCGACAGCAAAATCCGGCCCGGCCAGGGTGGTGGCCGCGGCGTCGTCGAAGTAGTCGTTGTTCTCACCCGCCGCCGCCCAGCCGAACAGGAAACCAGCCACAACCAGCAGCAGCACGCAGTTTCGGATCATGGTCACTCCCCCAATCGGATTGAGTTCATTCCCGGTCAACATCAGTCCGCGGACGGACCGATCCGTTTTACCTTTCCGCTCGCAGCCACTCCGCCAGGCGCGCCCGCAGCGCCGCCAGGGCGCGGCCGCGGTGGCTCAAGGCGTTCTTCTCCGCCGGCGGCAGCTCGGCGAAGGTGAGCGCCGTCTCAGGCACGAGGAACACCGGATCGTAGCCGAAGCCGCCCGTGCCCCGCGGGGCCTCGAGAATCCGGCCTTCGCAACTCCCCTCAGCGGCCACCACCTCCCGCCCGTCCGCCACCAGCGACACGGCGCAGCGGAACCGCGCGGTGCGGCGCTTGGCGGGCACGCCCGCCAGCTCCGCCAGCAGCTTTTCGATGCGTTGGGCGTCGGTGGCGCCGGGGCCAGCCCAGCGGGCCGATCGCACGCCGGGGGCGCCGCCCAGGGCGTCCACCTCCAGGCCGGAGTCGTCGCCCAGCGTCGGCCAGCCGGTGATGCGGCTGTAGAAAGCGGCCTTGGCGCGGGCGCCGTCGGCGAACGACTCGTCCCCCTCCTCGAAGAGCGGCACCCACGGCACCGCCTCCAGGCCGGCGACCCGCACGCCCAGGTCGCCGAGGATCTCGGCGATCTCCCGGGCCTTGCCGGGGTTGGTGGTGGCCACGAGCAGGCGGTCGATGCGGGGCATGTGTTCACTCCATGGAACCGGCGCGGGCGGCGCCGCGATTGTGGCGCTCAGCTGCGGTAATGGGGGAGCAGACGCTCCAGGTCCAGCTTGCCGGCCTCCAGCGTCCGGCGCTGCAGCTCGATGATCTCCTCGATGCCCATCCGGGCGATCTCCAGCATCTCGTAAAGCTGCTCGTGAGTAAAGGGCGTCTTTTCGGCGGTGCCCTGGATCTCCACCAACCGGCCGTCGCCCGTGGCGACGACGTTGAGATCCACGGCGGCGGCGGCGTCCTCCACGTACTCCAGGTCCAGCAGGGTGGCGCCGTTGACGAGGCCCACGCTGGTGGCGGCCACGAAATCCTTCAGCGGACTGCCGGCGACGGCCTTGCCCTTCATGAGCCGATCCACCGCCAGCGCCACCGCGACGAAGCCGCCGTTGATGGCGGTGGTGCGGGTGCCGCCGTCGGCCTGGATGACGTCGCAGTCCACCTGGATGGTGCGCTCGCCCAGCCGCGGCAGATCCAGCACGGCGCGGAGCGAGCGGCCGATGAGCCGCTGGATCTCCTGGGTGCGCCCCGACAACTGGGCCCGCTCGCGGGGCGTGCGGGACTGCGTGGCGCGGGGGAGCATGGCGTACTCGGCGGTGAGCCAGCCGGAGCCGCCACCCCGCAGGAACGGCGGGACCTTCTCCTCGACGCTGGCCGTGCAGACCACCCGGGTGGCGCCGCAGGTGACGTAGACCGAGCCTTCCGCGTGGCTCAGGAAGTTGGGCTCGAACTGGATGGGCCTCAGCGCGTAATCGCCGCGTCCGCTGCGGGGCATGGCTTCACCCCTCCCGCCGCGGGGCGGCGCCCAGGTCCACCAGGCGGATGCGGTCCAGCTTGCGCTCCAGGAAGATCTCGGCCACCCGCTGAAACCGCGGGATGGAGTCGGTGACGTAAAAATCGTCCTCGGCGGCCCCGCCGGCCTCGGGGCGCCGCTCGAGATTCAGCGCGGTGAGGATGCTGCTGATCTCGCCGGCCAGCGCCGCCGCCGAGTCGACGAGCTGGACGTCCGGGCCCAGCGTGGCGGCGAGCACGCCCTTGAGCAGGGGGTAATGGGTGCAGCCCAGGATGAGCGCATCCACGCCCTGGGCCCGGAGCGGCTCCAGGTAGATGCGGGCGACCTCCCGGGTGACCGGGTGGTCCAGCCAGCCCTCCTCCACCAGCGGCACAAACAGCGGGCAGGCGGCGGCATGGACCTCCGTCTGCGGGCCCAGCTCCCGCAGCAGGTTCTGGTAGCTGGCGCTGCCCACCGTGGCCTCGGTGGCGATCACACCCACCCGTTTGTTCTTCGTCAACGTCAAAGCCCGGCGGACGCCGCTGGCGATGACGCCGACGATGGGCATGTCAAACCGGTCCACCAGCGCGTCGAGGGCGAACGACGAGGCCGTGTTGCACGCGACCACCAGCATCTTCACCCCGAGCGAGACCAAAAATTCGGCGTTTTGGAGGGAGTACTTGATGACCGTCTCGGCGGACTTGCTGCCGTAGGGAAGCCGGGCGGTATCGCCCAGGTAGATGAACCGCTCGTGCGGCAGCCGCGCCTTGAGTTCCCGATACACCGTCAGGCCGCCGATGCCCGAGTCGAAGATGGCGATGGGCTTGTTCTGCTTCATTCGAGGTTCTCCTCCTGGATGAGCGCGTCCCGGCCAGTCGCGCCGACGACGAATTCGGGCGCGGCGCCGAACGAACGGTCCAGGGCCAGGTGTCCGGACAGGGTGCTGTGCTCGGATCCGTCCACCAGGATCCGCACGCCGTCGACGCCGGGCACGTTGTCCACCACCGAATTGACGATGGAATAAACAGTGGCCATTTCCCCCAGAACGCCGCCAAGGTGGCGGACGGCGATCTCGCGGGAGAAATCGATCACTGCCAGGTTGTTGGCGATGAACACCTGGCGGACGATGGTTCCCTTGGGGATGGTGGGTCCACCGCCCTGGGTCGGGCCGGCGATGAGCGCGTCGAGGATGCGGCGGATGAGATACTCCTTGCGGATGGACTGGGGAATCGTCCGGACCTCGGGCGTGAGCAGGGCCAGCGTTCCCGCCGACGGCGCCGGCGCGCGAAAATACAGCTTGATCTGCAACTCGCCCTGGGTGACGTCGTCCGGGACGGCACCCGTCGCCATCGTTTCCGCCGCCGCCGCATCCGCTTCCTGGCGTTCGGCGGCCTGCTTGGCCAGCTCCGACCGGTACAGAATCCAGACTCCGGCCAGGGACAGGACCAGCGCCACCGCCAGCGCGATGAGCAGCACTCTCCGTGTCATGGTGTCTCCCGGATCGGCTCGCTCGCCTTGAGGAATTCGGTGATCGCCTGGCGGAGCACTTGGGCCAGGGCGGCCCGGTGGCCGGCGTCATCGAGGCGCCGCTCGTCAGCCGGATTGGACAGGTGTCCGGCCTCCAGCAGCACGGCGGGACAATTGACAGTCGCCAGCAATTTCAGCGGACCGCCCAGCGGCGCCCCGCTGGACCGGGAGTAGAACTCGTTGAGCCGGCGCTGGAGAATGCCCGCCATCTCCTTGCTGGCGGGAACCCACTGGAACTGGGCCAGATTCCAGGGGAGCACGCGGAGCTCGCGCCCGCCGAGCGGCGCCTTCAGGTAATGGTACGTGTCGGCCTGGTCGGCGTCCGGCTGGAAAAAGTAGATCAGGAAACCGCCCGACGACTCCTGGGGGGCATGGGCGCAGTGGAGACTGAGAAACAGATCCGCCCGCAGGCGGTTGACGTGGATGGCCCGCTCCTCGAGCGCCAGCCGCTGATCGCCCTCGCGGGTGAGCACGACCTGGATCTGTTTGTCCTGGCTCAATTCCGTCTGGAGCGCCTTAGCCAGCATCAGGTTGACATCCTTCTCGAAGGTGCCGGCCGCCGAGCGCGCCCCGTTGTCGTCGCCGCCGTGGCCGGGGTCGATGATGATCACCTTGCGGCCGGCCGCCTGTCCGAACACCGTGGCCGCGGCCAGCCATGCCGCCGCCACAACCGCCAGGCGGCGGAGCGCCGGGGTGGCAGGGCGGGCTGCTGAGGACGCCAGGCGGGCGACCGGTACGGGTGGCATGCGGGTCTCCTTTCGGGCAAAGGCGGATTATAGCGGCTACCGGGCGGAGGTGTCAACGCCGCCCCGCTTGCGGCACTCCGGAGACTCTTGACGCGCTTCATCGGTTCCATGTAAAGTGCGTGCAGCAACACCGCCACCAATTGATGCCGGCAGGGATGACCCGATACCTCATTTATTATGTATTGACAGGAGGAGATCATGATCCAGATGCAATGGACGATCCGCCTGATACTGGCCGGACTGGCCTTGCTCGGGCTGCTCGTGATGATGGGCTGCGGGATGTGCTCCCGGAAGCCCTCCGCAGAAAAGGCGGCCGATGAAGCCGAAGAAGCCCGGAAAGCCGCCGAGCCGGGGCTCCAGCAGATGGGCGACGCGTTGTCCCAGATGAAGGAAGTGATGGAAGGCAAGCGTGAGGCGGTTGAGCCGGTGGATCATCAGGCGCTCAAGGCGCTGTTGCCCGAGACAGCCGCCGACCTGGCGCGCGAATCAACCGAGGGTGAAAAGTCGGGCGCCATGGGGGTCAAGGTGTCCATGGCCCGCGCCCACTATGCCAACGAGGAATCCAGTCTGGACATCGAGATCACGGATATGGGCACGGCTTCGGGTTTGACCGCCATGGCGTCAGCCGCCTGGACCTTGGTCGACGTTGACAAGGAATCCGCTGATGGCTACGAGCGGACCACGACTTACCGCGGCCACCGGGCGTTTGAGGAATACGACAACAACGCCCAGCGGGGCAAGATGCGCGTGCTGGTCGCCAAGCGGTTCATCGTCAACGTCCAGGGTTCCAATCTGCCCATGGATCGGATCAAGTCCGCGTTGAACGAGGTGAACCTCGGCCAACTCGCCGCCCTCGCGAAGGAAACCGCGGAGCCCGCCCAATGAGGGATTTCCGACCCCGCGGCCGGCATCTGACCGTCGTCGTGCTCGGCCTGCTCCTGGCCGGCTTGACCGCCGGCGCGTTCGCCGCGCCAGCGGCCCTGTCACCCGGCGACATGTGCCGCCTCCGGTCCGTGACCGAAGCCCGGATCAGTCCCGACGGAAAGTGGATCGCCGCGGTGGTCAGCCGCCAGCGGGAAGCCGGCGACGCGCCCGGCGGCAACTATGCCGAGTTGCATGTCTGGTCCGTGGAGACGGGTCAGGCGCGCCCCTTCATCACCGGGCAGGTGGCGGTCAGCGCGCCGGAGTGGTCGCCCGACGGCCGCCTCATTGCGTTTCTGCTCAAACGTGGTGACGATGCCAAGACACAGATCTGGACGATTCCCGCCGACGGGGGCGAGGCCGCGCCGGCGACGCAGTCTGCGACCGACGTCCTCGCCTTCCGCTGGCATCCGGACGGCTCCCGGCTGGCCTACGTCGCCCAGCCGTCGCCGACGGCCCGCGAGCAGGAGCTGGAGAAGAAAGGTTACAACTTCATCTATTTCGAGGAGAACCTGAAGCCGCGCGCCCTTCACCTCGTCGGCCTGCCCGCGGGCGGGGTGTTCCCGGAACCCGTCCTCCTGGTCGGCGACCTCAGCGTCTGGGATTTCTGCTTCAGCCCGGACGGCGCACGAATCGCCCTGGCGGCCACCGAGCGCAATCTGGTGGATCACATGTACATGTTCCAAAAGATCTACCGGCTCGAGCTGGCCGACCGCGCGCTGACCCCGTGGGTGGATCCCGACGGCAAACTGGGCCGGCTGGCCTTCAGCCCCGACGGCGCCAAACTGGCGTACACCGCGGCGGCCGAGCGCAAGGACCATGCCGAGAGCCAGGTGTACGTGGTGGCGCAGGGCGGGCGCACGCCGCGCAACCTCACCCCGCCCGACTTCGCCGGACATGTGGCGTGGGCGGGTTGGCAGGATGCGGACACCGTGCTCTACCTCGCCGGCGAGGGCGTCAGCCAAACGTTGAGCGCCGTCGCCTGGCGCGGCGGTGAGCGCCGGCTGCTCCTGGACGGCGCGGCGTGTGGTCTGGTGTTCGGCGCACCGCATGCCGCGCGGGATGGGCGGGTGATGGCGATGACCGGCCACGCCGCCGCGCATCCGACTGAGCTCTTCGTCTGGACCGGCACCGGTGAACCGCGCCGCCTGTCATGGTCCAATCCCTGGCTGCCGGAGCGCACCCTGGGCCGGCAGGAGGTCATTCGCTACGCCGCCCGCGACGGACGCTCCATTGAAGGATTGTTGGTCCATCCGACCGCGGAGGAGCCGAGCCGGAAGCCGCCGCTGGTGGTGGTCGTCCACGGCGGCCCCGAGGCGCATTATGCCAACGGCTGGCTCACCCGATACTCCGAACCGGTGCAGGTCCTGGCCGGCATGGGCTACCTGGTCTTCCTGCCCAACTACCGGGCCAGCACCGGCTACGGTGTCGCCTTCGCCGCCGAGGGGTACGGCGACCCGGCAGGCAAGGAGTTTGACGACATCGCCGACGGCATCGACCACCTCGTCTGCGCCGGGATGGCCGACGCCGGCCGCGTGGGCCTGATCGGCGGCTCCTACGGCGGCTACGCCGCGGCGTGGTTCGCCAGCTACTACACCCGCTACGTCCGGGCGGTGTGCATGTTCGTCGGCATCAGCGACCTGGTCAGCAAGCGCGGCACCACCGACATCCCGTACGAGGAACTCCAGGTCCACTCCGGCAAACCGCTGGAGCAGATGTGGGAGTTGGCGCTGCAGCGCAGCCCCCTGTATCACGCCGCCAAGAGCCGCACCGCCGTTCTCATCATCGGCGGCGCCCAGGACACCCGGGTCCACCCGAGCCAGAGCCTCGAGTTCTACCGCCAGCTCAAGATGACCGGCCATCCGGCAGTCCGCCTGGTGCAGTACCCTGGCGAAGGGCACGGCAACCGGAAACAGCCCGGCCGCATCGACACGCTCCTTCGCCAGCTCGACTGGCTGGACTGGTACGTGCGCGACCTCAAGCCGCTGGACGGGCCGCTGCCGCCGCTGGATCTGAGCGACCGGTACGGTTTGACCCTGCCGGACCGTTGAGGCCCGTTTTTTCAATTAATCGCTTGCCAAACGGCGGGCGATTGCGATAACATGCAACTTTTGGAGCGGCGAACCCCGACGTGTTCGGGGTTCTTGTTTGATTTTTCGCTTGACGTGGGCCGCCGCCTGTGTTAGCTTAGGCGACTCGCGATGCTGGCGTAGCTCAACCGGTAGAGCAGCTGATTTGTAATCAGCGGGTTGGGGGTTCAAGTCCTCTCGCCAGCTCCACAGACAGCATAGTTATTTGCACCTGCAATAAGACGGAGAGGTGGTCGAGCGGTCAATGGCAGCGGGCTGTAAACCCGCCGGACTTAGGTCCTACGGAGGTTCAAATCCTCCCCTCTCCACCATGATTTTGAGGCGAGGTTCAGGCTTCAGAGGGAGAACGCCCCCCAGTTGTTCGCATACAGACCTCGGGCTGAATCGAGTCTTGACGCCTTGAAAGCGGGAGTAGCTCAGCTGGCTAGAGCATCAGCCTTCCAAGCTGAGGGTCGCGGGTTCGAATCCCGTCTCCCGCTCCACTTTGCCTTCAAAATTTCGATCGGCTCCGGGCCCACGTAGCTCAGTCGGTAGAGCACTTCCTTGGTAAGGAAGGGGTCACCAGTTCAATTCTGGTCGTGGGCTCCATCTCTCTTCATTTGGAACATGGCATTTATTAATGATGATTTTGGAGGAGATCAGCAATGGCTAAAGAAAAGTTTGAACGGACCAAGCCTCACGTCAACATCGGCACCATCGGTCACGTCGACCACGGCAAGACGACGTTGACGGCCGCGATCACCCGGGTCCTGGCGAAGAACAATCCCAAGATCAAGTTCCGCAGCTTCGACTCCATCGACAACGCCCCGGAAGAAAAGGCGCGCGGCATCACGATCGCCACCGCCCACGTCGAGTACGAAACGAGCAACCGGCACTACGCCAACGTGGACTGCCCCGGCCATGCCGACTACATCAAGAACATGATCACCGGCGCGGCCCAGATGGACGGCGCCATCCTCGTGGTGAGCGCGCCGGACGGCCCCATGCCCCAGACCCGCGAGCACATCCTGCTGGCCCGCCAGGTCGGCGTCCCCTGCATCGTGGTCGCCCTAAACAAGGTGGATGCGGTGGACGATCCGGAGCTGCTGGACCTCGTGGAAATGGAAGTGCGCGACCTGCTCAGCAAGTACGAGTTTCCCGGCGACGAAATCCCCATCGTCCGTGTCAGCGCCCTCCGGGCTCTGGAAACCGACGATCCCGAGGCTGAAAAGGGCATCCTGAACCTGATGGATGCGGTGGACAGCTACGTGCCGCTGCCGCAGCGTGACGTCGAGAAGCCCTTCCTGATGCCCATCGAGGATGTGTTCAGCATCAGCGGCCGCGGCACCGTCGTGACCGGCCGCGTGGAGCGGGGCAAGGTCCATGTCCAGGAAGAGATCGAGATCGTCGGCATCCGGCCCACCATGAAGCGCGTGGTCACCGGTGTCGAAATGTTCCGCAAGCTGCTGGATGAAGGCCAGGCCGGCGACAACATCGGACTGCTGCTTCGCGGCACCGACAAGGACGAGGTTGAACGCGGCCAGGTCGTGGCTAAGCCCGGCACCATCACCCCGCACACTCACTTCAAGGGCGAAGTCTACATCCTGACGAAGGAAGAGGGCGGTCGTCACACCCCGTTCTTCAACGGCTACCGGCCCCAGTTCTACTTCCGGACCACCGACGTGACCGGCAACGCCACTCTGAGCCAGGGCGTTGAAATGGTCATGCCGGGCGACAACACCAGCCTCGAGATCAAGTTGATCACCCCGATCGCCATGGAAAAGGGTCTCCGTTTCGCCATCCGCGAAGGCGGCCGGACCGTGGGCGCCGGGACCATCACCGAGATCATCGAGTAGCCGGGCGCTTCCCGGCGGGGTTTGACCCATGCGTGAACAAGTACAACTGCAGTGCAGCGAGTGCAAGAACAAGAACTATACGACGACGCGCGACAAGAAGAAGCATAGCGAAAAATACGAGCTCAGCAAGTATTGCCCATTCTGTCGCCGGCACACGCCGCACAAAGAAGCCAAATAGTCGGAGTTTGGAGCGTGCAGGCCAGTAGCTCTAATGGCTAGAGCGCCGGTCTCCAAAACCGGATGTTGGGGGTTCGAATCCCTCCTGGCCTGCCATTTATTCCTTTTGATAAGCCGAGGAATAGCCTGTGACGAACATCATTGAAGCGGTCAAGCGTTTTTTCACCTCTGTTGTGGACACGTTCAAGCGGTTCTTCAGTTTCATCAGCGAAACGAAGTCGGAACTGAAGAAAGTCTCGTGGCCGGATCAGAAAGAGGTTTACAGCACCACGATCGTGGTCATCTTGACCTCGGTCTTCTTCGGCTTCTACCTGTTTCTGGTGGATCTGGCCCTGCAGCACGGGATTCACTACTTGAGCACACTGTTCCGGGAATGATCCATGGGCGACAAGAAGTGGTACATCATCCACACCTATAGCGGCTTCGAGCGCCGGGTCGCCGAGAGCCTGATGAACCGCATCCAGATCGCCGGGATCGAGGGCGCCATCGGGCAGATCCTGATCCCCACCGAGGATCTCGTGGAGATCAAGGGCGGCAAGAAGGTGGTCACGTCCAAGATCGTGTATCCCGGGTATGTGCTCATCGAACTGGACATGACCGACGAGATGTGGCACCTGATCCGCTCCATCCCCCGGGTGACGGGATTCATCAGCTCCGGCGGCAAGCCGACGCCGCTGACCGAGGAAGAGATCAACAGCCTGATGAGCTCCCTGATGGCGTCGGCGGAGAAGCCCAAGCCCCGCTTCCGGTTCGAGAAAGGCGAAACCGTCAAGATCATCGACGGTCCCTTCTCCAACTTCGTCGGGGTCGTGGATGACATCAACAACGAAAAGAGCACGCTGAAGGTTTCGGTCACCATTTTCGGGCGTCAGACCCCGGTGGAGCTCAACTTCCTTCAGGTGGAGAAGATTTAAGGAGTTCCCATGGCCAAAAAAGCGGTTGGTTTCATCAAACTGCAGATACCCGCCGGTCAGGCCACTCCGGCCCCTCCCGTGGGCCCGGCACTCGGCCAGCACGGCGTCAACATCATGGATTTCTGCAAGAACTTCAATGCGAAGACTCAGAAGGAGTCGGGACTGATCATCCCGGTGGTCATCACGGTTTACAGTGACAAGTCCTACTCCTTCATCACCACGACGCCGCCGGCGGCGGTGCTCTTGAAGCAGATGGCGAAAATCGCCAAGGGTTCCCCCGAGCCCAACAAAAACAAGGTGGCCAAGCTGTCCATGGCTCAGGTCAAGGATATTGCCAAGACGAAGCTGCCCGACCTGAACTGCTACGACGTGGACGCCGCGGTGAAAATCATCATGGGCACCGCGCGGAGCATGGGCATCGAAATTAGTGAATAGAGGTGGATTCCGATGGCCAAACGCGGAAAGAAATACAACAACGCCTCCCAACTCGTGGACCTGCGGGAATATGAACTAGACGAGGCTGTTGCCCTGATCAAGAAGATCGCCTTTGCCAAATTCGACGAGACACTCGAAGTCTCCATGCGGCTGGGCGTCAATCCCAAGTACGCCGACCAGATGGTCCGCGGCACGGTGGTGCTGCCCCACGGTCTGGGCAAATCGAAGAAGGTGGCGGTCATCACCTCGGCCGAGAAGTTCAAGGAAGCCCAGGACGCCGGCGCCGACGAAGTGGGCGCCGAGGACCTGGTGGAGAAGATCTCCAAAGGCTACCTGGACTTTGACGCCGTCGTGGCCACACCCGACATGATGAAGTTCGTCGGCCGCCTCGGCAAGGTTCTGGGCCCTCGCGGCCTGATGCCCAACCCCAAAACCGGCACCGTAACGACGGAGGTGGGGAAGGCCATCAACGAGATCAAAGCCGGCAAGGTGGAGTTCCGGGTGGACAAGGGCGGCGTGGTCCACGCTCCAGTCGGCAAGCTCTCCTTCGATGTGAAACAGCTCATCGAGAATGCGTCGGCCTTCATCGACGCCGTCGTCAAAGCCAAGCCGCCCGCCAGCAAGGGCAAGTATATCCATAGCATCTTCGCCTGTTCGTCCATGGGGCCCGGGATCCAGATCTCCCTGCCCGCGTTCGAAAAAGGCGCGAGGAAATAGCCGTGAACAAGACCGAAAAAGAACAACTGCGCGAAGAACTGCACCACATCTTCAAAACCCACCCGTACGCCCTCGTACTCAGCTTCAGCGGGTTGAAGGTGAACGACGTGGCCGCCCTCCGGCGCAAGCTGCGCGATTCCAAGTGCGCCTACCGGGTGGTCAAAAACACCGTGGCCAAGATCGCCGCCGACGGCACGCCCATGGCCGCCCTGCTGGATCAGTTCGAGGGGACTACGGCCATTGCCTACCACCCCTCCGATCCCGTGGTCCTGGCCAGGATCTTCAGCGACTTCACCAAGGAAAACAAGGCCATCGGGTTCAAGGGCATCCTGCTCGAAGGCCGGCCGCTGCCCGCCGACCAGCTCGAGATGGTGGTCAACATGCCCACCAAGGACCAGTCGCTCAGCAAGCTGCTGTTCCTGCTCAATTACCCGGTCACCAGTCTGGCCCGCGTGCTCCAGGCGTCGCTCCGCGACCTCTGCCTGGTCATGAAGGAAGCTCGGAAAGAATCCTGAGATTGATAAGCAATTAATTCTGGAGGTACCATAATGTCTATCACCCGTGAAGAAGTCCTCAACTGGATCGAGCAGTCGACGATGCTGGAAATCGCCCAGCTGGTCAAGGACATCGAGACGAAGTTCGGTGTCTCCGCCGCCGCGGCCGCCCCGGTCATGGTGGGTGCCGCCGCCCCCGGCGCTGCCGCTGCGGCTGTGGCTGAGGAGAAGACCGAATTCGAAGTGGTCCTGAAGGAAGTGGGCGCCGAGAAAATCAAGGTCATCAAGGTGGTCCGCGAAGTCACCAGCCTGGGCCTGAAAGAGGCCAAGGACCTGGTGGAGGGCGCACCCAAGCCGGTCAAGGAAGGGGTCTCGAAGGACGAGGCCGAGTCCATCAAGAAGAAATTCGAAGAAGTCGGCGCCAAGGTTGAAATCAAGTAGGTCCGCGCCGGGGGACCGGCGAGAACCGGGAAAACGGGATGGAAGGGAGCGTTTCCCTTTCATTCCCTTTTTCCATTTAACCTTTTCTTTTTGCCCGGTTTAGGGTAGAATTTGTGACATCCCGGCGGACGGTTGCAGCCCATCAGCTAGGCGCCCGTTGCCGCTCTGACAGATGCCGACCCCCCTTAACTGAGACGAGCCCGGACCCATTCTTACCCTGGAGATTTACGCCCATGGCCGAATCTATCACCCCTCAGCAGGATAGACACGATTTCGGACATATCTCGGCAACCGTCCCCATCCCCAACCTGCTCGAGATCCAGATGAAATCGTACCAGACCTTCCTGCAGATGGAACTGCTGCCGAACGAGCGGGAAGATATCGGAATCCAGTCGGTGTTCACTTCGATCTTTCCCATCGAAGATTTCCGCTCCACCGCCAGTCTCGAGTTCGTCCATTACACGCTGGGCGACTGGGAGTGCAAGTGCGGGAGTCTGGTGGGGATCGAACACCTGCGCTCGAAGTGCGTGGACTGCGGCCAGACCATCGTCACCAATCCGCAACACCTCGGTCATATCATCTGCCCGGCGTGCGGCGCCCGCAACGAAAACAAGTTTTCCCGGTGCGTCTCCTGCGGCGATCCGGTCGAGCTGAAAATCAAGTACACCATCGACGAATGCATCGACCGCGGCATGACCTATTCGGTGCCGCTCAAGGTCACCGTCCGGCTCGTGCTCTACGACGTCGATGAGGAGAGCGGCAGCCGGACCATCCGCGACATGAAGCAGCAGGAGGTGTTCTTCGGCGAAGTGCCGCTGATGACGCCCCGGGGCACGTTCATCATCAACGGCACCGAACGCGTCATCGTCTCCCAGCTGCACCGCTCGCCCGGCGTGTTCTTCGAGGTGGACTCGGAGCGCAAATACTACCTCGGCAAAGTGATTCCCTACCGCGGCTCGTGGGTGGAGTTCGAGTACGACCACAAGAACATCCTGTACATCCGCATCGACCGCAAGCGCAAGTTCCTGGCCACGATCTTCCTGCGGGCCTTGGGCTACGAGAGCAACGAGGAGATCCTGAACCTCTTTTACCGGCCGGTTACCATCACGCTGAAAGGGGGCAAGATCAGCCGGATGCTCGACGAGACTCTCATCGGCAGCAAGCTGCGCCAGACCGTCACCCACCCGGATGATCCCACCGACGTGCTGTACAAGAGCGGCGAACGATTCAATTTCGGCCACCTCGAGGACCTCAAGAGCATCGGCATGAAGCAGCTGTTGCTCACCGCCGACGACCTGCAGGGCGCCATCCTGCTTAACGACGTCGTTAACATGGAAACCGGCGAGATCCTGGGTGAAGCCAACGAGGACATCACCGCCACGATGATCAACCGGATGTTCGAGGCCGGGGTCAAGCAGCTCCAGATCTGCTACCCCGAGTTCGACGACGCCGGCCCGACCATCTCCGCTACGCTCCACAAGGACCCCATCCAGACGAGCCAGGAGGCGCTGATCGAGTTCTACAAGAAGCTGCGTCCCGGCGACCCCCCGACCCTCGAGGTCGCTTCGAGCATGTTCCAGGGCATGTTCTTCGACGCCAAGCGCTACGACTTGTCCAAGGTGGGCCGGCTCAAATCCAACCTGAAGCTGGACCGAGACATCCCTCTGACCCAGCGCACACTCACGCAGCAGGACTTCATCGACGTCCTGAACTACCAGTTGAAGCTGCCCGTGGGCATCGGCACGGCCGACGACATCGACCACCTGGGCAACCGTCGGGTGCGTGCCGTCGGCGAGCTGTTGGAGAACCAGTTCCGCATCGGCCTCGTGCGCATGGAGCGCGCCATCAAGGAGAAGATGTCGGTGTTTCAGGAACTGGCCCAGATCATGCCCCATGACCTGATCAATTCCAAGCCGGTCATGGCCGCGCTGAAGGAATTTTTCGGCAGTTCCCAACTGTCCCAGTTCATGGACCAGACGCACCCGCTGTCGGAGATCACCCACAAGCGCCGGCTGTCGGCCCTGGGCCCCGGCGGCCTGTCCCGCGAGCGGGCCGGCTTCGAGGTCCGCGACGTGCATACGAGCCACTATGGCCGCCTCTGCCCCATCGAGACCCCGGAAGGCCCGAACATCGGCCTGATCAGCTCGCTGAGCTGCTTTGCCCGGATCAACGACTACGGGTTCATCGAATCGCCGTATCGCAAGGTCATCGACGGTCGGGTGGTGGAGCATGTCCGGATCACCGACCGCGGCGACTCCTCCTTCAAGATCTCCGAGATCGTCCTGCAGGAGGAGGCGGACGCCGAAAACGAGCGGCTGCGCAAGCGGAAGAAAAAAGTCTGCCTGTACGAGATCCACCCCTTCTACATGACTGCCTGGGAGGCGGAGAAGTACGTCATCGCCCAGTCCTCCATCCGGCTGGATGAGAAGGGCCACATCGTCGACGATCACGTGGATGCTCGCAAGGGGGGCAACTTCATCCTCTCCGCTCGCGAGGACGTCAACTTCATCGATGTCTCGCCCAAGCAGCTGGTCAGCGTGGCCGCCGCCCTGATCCCGTTCCTGGAGCACGACGACGCCAACCGCGCCCTGATGGGTTCCAACATGCAGCGCCAGGCGGTGCCGCTGCTTGTGGCCGAGCCGCCCATCGTGGGCACCGGCATGGAAGCCATCGCCGCCCGCGACTCCGGCGCCGTGGTGGTCAGCGCGCGGGCCGGGATCGTCGATCGCGTGGACGCCGAGCGCATCATCATCCGCGTCACCGACCCCGGCGACAGCAAGCGCCTCGCCCGCGAAGCCGGCGTCGACATTTATCTGCTCAACAAGTTCAAACGCTCCAACCAAAACACCTGCATCAACCAGAAGCCGCTGGTCAAGACGGGCGAATTCGTCCAGAAGGGCCAGGTCATCGCCGACGGCCACTGCACCAGCCACGGCGAACTGGCCCTGGGCCGGAACGTCCTGGTGGCCTTCATGCCCTGGGGCGGCTACAACTTCGAAGACGCGATCCTGATCAGCGAGAAACTGGTCAAGGAGGATGTGTACACCAGCATCCACATCGAGGAGCTGGAAATCGAAGCCCGCGAGACCAAGCTGGGTTCAGAGGAAATCACCCGCGACATCCCCAACGTTTCCGAGAAGGCGCTCAAGGACCTGGACGACAGCGGCGTCATCCGCATCGGCGCCTCCGTCAAACCGGGCAGCATCCTGGTGGGCAAGGTCACGCCCAAGAGCGAGACGCAGCTGTCCCCCGAGGAGAAGCTGCTGCGGGCGATCTTCGGCGACAAGGCCAGCGACGTCAAGGACAACTCCCTGAAATGCCCGCCGGGCATCGAGGGCATCGTGGTGGACGTCAAGATGTTCACCCGCAAAGGCGTCCAGAAGGATCTGCGCGCCCTGGCCATCGAGCAGGACCAGGTGGACAAGATGCGCTCCGACCTCGACGAGCAGATCCGCATCCTGCGCGAGGAGCGTGACAAGCAGGTCAGCCACCTGCTGGTCGGCCGGATCCTGGCCAAGCCGGTGAAGCACAAGGCGCTCGGTGTGGCGTGGGACAAGGGCACCGTCCTGACCGAGGAGATGCTACGGCCGCTGGGCATCAGCGACCTGAAGCTGCTCAAGGTCGAGGGCGAGGGCGTCGACCTGGCCCAGGAGATCCGCCTGATCGAGGACAAGATCAACAACAAAATCAGCGTGCTCGATGGCATCTTCGAAGAGAAGAAGAACTCCCTGGAGATCGGTGACGAGCTGCCCCCCGGCGTGAACAAGCTGGTCAAGGTCTACGTCGCCATGAAGCGCAAGGTGTCGGTGGGCGACAAGATGGCCGGCCGACACGGCAACAAGGGCGTCATCGCCAAGATCCTGCCCGATGAGGATATGCCCTTCCTGCCCGATGGCACGCCGGTCGAAATCGTGCTGAACCCCCTGGGCGTGCCCTCCCGCATGAACGTGGGCCAGATTCTGGAGACCCACCTCGGCTGGGCCGGCGTTGTACTGGGCATGCAATTCACAACGCCCGTGTTCGACGGCGCCAAGGAAGACGAGATCCGCGATCTGCTCAGCCGGTCCGGAATGGACACCTCTGGCAAAACGGTGCTGTTCGACGGCAAGACCGGCGAGGCGTTCGAGCAGAAGGTCACCGTGGGTTACATCTACATGATGAAACTGTCCCACTTGGTGGACGACAAGATCCACGCCCGCTCCATCGGCCCCTACTCCCTGATCACCCAGCAGCCGCTGGGCGGCAAGGCCCAGTTCGGCGGCCAGCGTTTCGGCGAGATGGAGGTCTGGGCGCTGGAAGCTTACGGCGCGGCGCACATCCTGCAAGAGCTGCTCACCGTCAAGTCCGACGATGTGCAGTGCCGGAACAAGATCTACGAATCCATTGTCAAGAACAAGGCTTCGTACGTGCCCGGCATCCCCGAGTCGTTCAACGTCCTGGTGCGCGAGCTGCAGAGCCTCTGCCTGGACGTTGAGCTGATCAAGTTCAGAGAAGACTGAGCGCTTCCGGCCAAGGAGGAACGAGCTTGAGCCAGACAATCTTCCGTGAAGACAAGCGCCGGTTGACCACTGATTTCGATTGCATCCGCCTGGGAGTCGCCTCCCCGGAGAAGATCATCAGCTGGTCGCACGGCGAAGTGAAGAAGCCCGAGACGATCAACTACCGCACGTTCCGGCCGGAACGCGACGGCCTGTTCTGCGCCAAGATCTTCGGGCCCACCAACGACTGGGAGTGCTTGTGCGGGAAGTACAAGCGGATGAAGTACAAGGGCGTGATCTGCGACAAGTGCGGCGTGGAGGTCACCCACTCCCGCGTCCGCCGCGAGCGGATGGGCCACATCACGCTGGCCTCGCCCAGCTCCCACGTCTGGTTCTTCAAGGGCCTGCCCAGCCGCATCGGGCAGCTCCTGGACATCAGCCTGAAGAACCTGGAGCGGGTGCTCTACTTCGAGTCGTACATCATCCTAGACCCCGGCACCAGCGGCCGCAAGGAACGAGACCTCCTCACCGAGGACGAGTACCGCACCATCCGCCTGGAGAACCCGGACAACTTCCGCGCCGGCATGGGCGCCGAAGCCATCCGCGAGATCCTGGCCCGGATGGACATGGAAGAGATGTCCAAGGACCTGCGCGACAAGATGCGCGCCGAGTCCTCGCACATGAAGAAGATCAAGCATGCCAAGCGGCTGAAGGTCGTGGACAGCTTCCGCAAGTCCGGCAACAAGCCGGAGTGGATGATCCTGACGGTCATTCCGGTGATCCCGCCCGAGCTGCGCCCCCTGGTGCCGCTCGACGGCGGCCGGTTCGCCACCTCCGACCTCAACGACCTGTACCGTCGGGTGCTCAACCGCAACAACCGGCTCAAGAAGCTGCTGGAGCTGCGCGCGCCCGAGGTGATCATCCGGAACGAGAAGCGCATGCTGCAGGAGGCGGTGGACGCGCTGTTCGACAACGGCCGGCGCGGCCGCGTGATCCGCGGCTCCAACAACCGTCCCCTGAAGTCGCTGTCCGACAACCTGAAGGGGAAGCAGGGCCGCTTCCGCCAGAACCTGCTGGGCAAGCGTGTCGACTACTCCGGCCGCTCCGTCATCGTGGTCAATCCCGAGCTGCGGCTCCACCAGTGCGGTCTGCCCAAGAAGATGGCGCTGGAACTCTTCAAGCCGTTCATCTACCACCGCCTGGAGGCTCTGGGCTACGCCTCCACCGTCAAGAGCGCCAAGGAGATGGTGGAAACCGAGCACCCCGACGTCTGGGACATCCTCGAAGAGGTGATCAAGGAGCACCCGGTGCTCCTCAACCGCGCCCCGACGCTGCACCGGCTGGGCATCCAGGCCTTCGAGCCTGTGCTGGTCGAGGGAAAGGCCATCCAGATCCACCCGCTGGTCTGCGCGGCGTTCAACGCCGACTTTGACGGCGACCAGATGGCCGTCCACGTGCCGCTGTCACCCGAGGCACAGGTCGAGGCCGCGGTGATCATGCTCAGCACGAACAACATCCTGAAGCCCGCCGACGGCCGGCCCATCACTGTGCCGTCGCAGGACATCGTGCTCGGCCTGTTCTACCTCACCAGCCTCAAGGCTCACGCCCGGGGCGCCGGCAAGGTGTTCGGCAGTTCAGACGAGATCTACTACGCCTTGGAGAACAAGGAAGTGGAGCTGCTGACGCCGATCCGCTTCCGCTACACCGGCCGCCTGATCAACCTGTCTAAGGACGACCAGGAGATCAGCGCCGCCACCGTCCAGGATGTGACCAACCACTACATCGACACCACCGTGGGCCGGGTCATCCTCAATGACCGCCTCCCGGCGGACATCCCGTTCATCAACGGCCGCCTGAACAAGGACGGCCTTAAGAAGCTGGTCACCTACGCCATCCTCAACCTGCCCCATCCGGTGACCATCAAGATCCTGGACGATCTGAAGGCGGTGGGCTTTGCCTACGCCACCCGCGCCGGCATTTCCATCGGCATCGACGACCTGGTCGTCCCCGCTGTGAAGCAGCAGATTGTCGACCGGGCCAAGAAGGACGTCATCGAGGTCGAGAACCAGTATCTCGCCGGCACCATCTCCAACGGCGAGCGCTACAACAAGGTGGTCGAGATCTGGAGCCAGGTGACCCACCGCGTGGCCGAAAAGATGTTCGTGGCCATGGAGGAGAAGGAGCGCACCACCGGCGAGTTCAACCCCATCAACCTGATGGCCACCTCCGGCGCCCGCGGCAGCAAGCAGCAGATCCGCCAGCTGGCCGGTATGCGCGGCCTGATGGCCAAACCGTCCGGCGAGATCATCGAGACACCCATCACTTCCAACTTCCGCGAGGGCCTCACCGTGCTGCAGTACTTCATCTCCACGCACGGCGCCCGCAAGGGTCTGGCGGACACCGCTCTGAAGACCGCCGACTCCGGCTACCTGACCCGCCGCCTGGTGGATGTGGCCCAGGACATGATCATCACCCAGGAGGATTGCGGCACGCTCGAGGGCGTCGAGGTCGGCGCCATCATCGAGATGGGCGAGGTGATCGTGCCCCTGAGCGACCGCATCGTCGGCCGCGTCTCCCAGGAGGACATCCTCAACCCCATCACCGGCGAGGCCATCGTCAGCCGCAACGAGGAGATCACTGAAGAGAAGGCCGCCGAGATCGAGAGCCTCGGCATCGAGAAGGCGCTCATCCGCTCGGCGCTCACCTGCAACGCCGCCCGCGGCGCCTGCATCAAGTGTTACGGCCGGAACCTGGGTACCGGCAACATGGTGGAAATGGGCGAGGCGGTGGGCGTCATTGCAGCCCAGTCCATCGGCGAGCCGGGCACCCAGCTCACCATGCGCACGTTCCACATCGGCGGCGCCGTCAGCCGCGCCGAGGTCCAGTCCACCATCGAGATCAAGCACCGTGGCAAGGTCCGGTTCGAGGGCGTGCAGTGCATCACCAACGCCCGCAACACGCTGACAGTCATGAACCGCAACGGCGCCATCGTCATCGAGGACGAGAAAGGCCGCGACCGCGAGCGCTACTCCGTCGTCTACGGTGCGCGCATCCTGGTCGCCGACGGTGACATCGTCGAGCCCGGCACCAAGATCGTGGAATGGGACCCGTTCTCCAACGTGTTCCTGAGCGAGTTCTCCGGCAAGATCCGCTTCAAGGACATCATCCCCGACGAGACGGTCAAGGAGGAGAAGGACGAGGTCTCGCTCAAGTCCATCAGCGTGATCATCTACTCGCCCAACGAGAAGCTGCAGCCCCAGATCGAGATCCTCGGCAAGAAGGGCGAGGTGCTCAAGTCGTACATGATCCCGGCCAAGGCCCACTTGGCCGTCAACGACGGCGACACCATCCAGGCCGGCGACATCCTGGCCAAGTTCCCGCTCGAATTCACCAAGGCCAAGGACATCACCGGCGGTCTGCCCCGCGTGGTGGAACTGTTTGAGGCACGCAAGCCCCGCCAGCCTGCCGTCATCACCGAGGTCGACGGCGTCGTCCACTTCGGCAATGTGATCCGCGGCCAGCGGAAGATCGAAATCAAGACCGCCACCGGCGACGTGAAGGAGTACTTCGTGCCGCGCGGCGCCTACATCACCTGCCAGGAGGGCGAGTTCATCAAGGCGGGCACGGCACTCATCAGCGGGCCCATCAACCCGCACGATATCCTCAAGGTCCTCGGCGTCAAACCGCTGCAGAGCTACCTGCTGAACGAAATTCAGGAAGTCTACCGCCTGCAGGGCGTCCAGATCAACGACAAGCACATCGAGGTGATCATCCGGCAGATGACCCGCTGGATCAAGGTCGAGGAGGTGGGCGACACCGAGTTCTACGTGGAGCAGCAGGTGGACAAGTTCCGCTTCCAGGAAGAGAACGAACGGATGGCCCGCGAGGGCAAGGTCCCGGCCATCGGCCGCTCGCTGCTGCTGGGCATCACCAAGTCGTCGCTGTCCACCGATTCGTTCATCTCGGCGGCGTCGTTCCAGGAGACCACCCGCGTGCTCACCGAGGCCTCCATCGCCGGCAAAGTGGATTACCTGCTCGGCCTGAAGGAGAACGTGATCATGGGCCGGCTGATCCCCGCCGGAACCGGCTTCAAGAAGTACCGCCAGTTCAAGCTCATCACCGAGCTCCGGGCGGAAGAAGCCGAGGCGATGCTCGAGAACACGGAAGGCCACGACATCGGCGAGCTGTCCGCCGAGGACTACATCCCCGAACGCGGCAAGCTGGCAGAGCCCGGCGACGAGTGAGTCGGGTCGGATCCTTCGTGCAAGGCCACCAACCGGCCGGAGCAGATGCTCCGGCCGGTTTTTTTTGAAGCGGGGAGAGGTGTGACCCCCAATCCGCCGCAGCGGATCGGGGACTTCCACCGGCGGGTCCCGCTGCGCCCGTTCGAGGCAGCCATGGATTTGTGGCCGGCGACGCGATCGACTGCAGGAGGCATCATGCCCACCTCTCCGTGTAGCGCAGGGGCGGTGTCGGCGCCGAGACTGGATGTGCGGGGTCCATCATGCGCGATGTTCCCCCCGTTGGCATCCACTCTCGAAGATGGTACACTCATCGCTTGGGGCTCGATTCGGCCCAATCCGACCAGGAGATTGATCGTGATGCTGATCCGCCGCCTGTTGCTGTTCGGCGCCGCCGCGGTCGCGCTGCTGCTGCCCATCGTTACGGCGGTGCCCGCGGACACCCGCCCTGCTGCGACGGCCGTGCCGCCGGCCCCGGCCGGCTACGAGGCCGGCTTGTGGCGGCGCGCCGTCACGCTGACCCATCGCGCCCTGGTCATCGACACCCATTGCGACGCCACCGGTCGGATGCAAAAAGCCGAGTACAACTTTGCCGCCGACACGCCCGAAGTTCACGTGGACATCCCTAAGATGCGCCGGGGCGGACTCGACGCCGAGTTCATGGCCGCGTTCACCTCGCCCCGCCATGAGGGCGCCGACGCGGTCACCGAGGCGCTGGGCCAGCTCGAGGCGCTGCGCGACACCGTCGACCGGCACCCTGGGGCGCTGGTCTTTGCCCGCACCGCTGGCGAGGTCGAGGCCGCGCCCAGAGCCGGCCGCCTGGCGCTGCTGGCCAGTCTGGAAAATGGCACGCCCATCCTGGAAAATCGGCTGGATCTGCTCCGGCTGTACCACCGGCTGGGAGTGCGCTATATCGGCCTCTGTCATAACACATCCAACTTCCTGTGCGACAGCTCCACCGACACGCCCACCTCCGGCGGACTCAGCACCTGGGGGCGGACGGTGGTGCGCGAGATGAACCGGCTGGGTATCATGGTGGACGTTTCGCACCTCGCCGACGCCACCGTGCGCGACCTGTTTGAGACGAGCCAGGCGCCCGTCTTCGCATCGCATTCCGCCTGCCGGGCGCTCTGCAACGCCCCGCGCAACCTGCCCGACGAGTTGATTCGCGCGATCGGCCGGCGCGGCGGTGTCGTCCAGGTGAACTTCTACGCCAGCTTCCTGAGCGATGAGTACGGCCGCCGGGAAGAGGAGCGGCGGGAGCGGCTCCGGCCGGAAATTGACAGGGTCCGGGCTCTGTTCACCACCGACATGGACGCGTATTTCCGCGAGATCACGCGAATCTTCAAGAATCACCCCATTCCACCGCCGCCGGTGTCCGCGCTCGTGGACCACATCGACCACGTGGTCCGGTTGGCGGGAATTGACCATGTGGGGATCGGCTCCGATTTCGACGGCATCTCGGCCATGCCCGAAGGGATGAACGGCTGCCAGGACCTGCCCATGGTGACCTACCACCTGCTGCAGCGCGGCTATTCCGAGCCGGACATTGAAAAAATCCTCGGCCGCAACTTCTTGCGCTACTTCCGGGAGGTGGAGCGGACCGCCGCCCGGCTGCAGCGGCCGGAACCGGCCGCTGTCGAGGCGGGCCAGTGAACCGGTTCCTGCCAGCGCTTTGGGTGGCGCTACTCCTCGTCGCGGCCTGGCTGCTCACCCTGACGGCCTTTGCCGTGCTCGAGGGGAATGACAGCGGCCTCTACTGCCGCGAGGAGGACCGATCGCTGGCGGTCATCGGAGTCATCCCCGGCTCGCGGTGGGCGACCGCGGGATTCCGGAGCGGCGATCGCATCACGGCCATCGACGGAGACACCGACCGGCTGCTCGACCGTCTGTATGCCGTCAAGATCGCCCAGCGCGAAGGGGATGCATACCGGTTCACGACCGTCCGGAGCGGAGTCGAAACGGAACGGGTCTATACCGCCGGGCCCAGCACCGCCCCGTGGCATAATTCGGCCAGTGTCTCCATCCTCTGCGAGACGGCGGTCAAGCTCGTCTATCTCGGCGCCGCGTTCTATTTTTTCTTCCTGTTCCAACCCGCCGGGCCCGTGAGCCGGGCCAGCGGAGCGCTCTTCCTGCTGCTGGCCCTGTTGACGCCGTTCTTTCAGCTCAACTTCGCCTACCTGTGCGATGTGCTGGGCGTCTGGAGCACCCGGGCGCTGACCGTGCCGCTGCTGACGGTGTGTCTGCTGCCGCTGGCGGTGTTGTGCGTGGGGAGCCGGCTGACGGAAGGGAATGCCCCGGGGCCGCCCACGGGGTTCGCCGGCCGCAGTCTCGTGGCGGTGTCGCTGCTGCTGTACGCCTCGTTCCTGTATGTGGCGCAGGACTATATCACGGTGTTGGCCCGTGGAGATCCGCCGTCGGCCCTGGTGCCCATCTTCAGCGTCTTCATGGTGCTCAACGGCCTGCTGCTGTTGCTGCTGGTCACCGCGACGGTGGTCGCCTTCCTGCTGGTCATCACCCGACTGGCCGGTTGGTCCGGAATCCGGCGCATGCCGGCCACCAACCGCCTGGTGGGCCTCCTGACCCTGGGCCTGGCCCTGCCCCTGCTGGCGGGCTTTTATCTGATGTACACGGATCAGCAGTTCACGCGCCTGTACGGACTGCGCAAGCTGCTGTACCTGATCTTCCCGGTGCTCTACATCCACGCCGTCACATTCTTCATGCGAAGCGCCGGCGGGGAGGATGTTGCCACCGGCCCCACCCCGCGGAGCGAAAACCCCTGAGCGCGGGGCCGGCCCCGCCGAGGAGATGCATCGTGACCGTCGCGACGACCACCCTGATTCTGATCCGACACGGCGAGACCGCCCTGAACGTGGAGAATATCTTCCGCGGCCGGACCGACATTCCCCTCAACGCCAACGGCCGCGAGCAGGCCGTGCGGCTGGCCGAGGCGCTCCGGACGCTGCCGCTGGCCGCCGTCTACTCCAGCCCCATGGACCGCGCGATGGCCACGGCGGCGCCTCTGGCCGCCGCCCACGGACTGACGGTTCAGCCGGCGGCGGCGTTCCATAACATCTGCTTGGGCGTGTGGGAAGGGCAGTCCAAGCGCGACGTCCAGCGGGAGCATCCGGAGCTCTGGCACCAGTGGGTGCACGACCCGGAGCACCTCCGCATCCCCGGCGGCGAAACGCTGGACGACCTGCGCGCCCGCGTCGAGGCGGGGCTGGCGGGGATCGTGGCCGCCCATACCGGGGCCACTGTGGCGGTGGTGTCGCACCGCAGTGTGCTCAAGGCGGCGCTGGCCGCCATCCTGGGCCTGGAACGACGGTACTTCTGGAAGTTCTACCTGGACAACGGCGCCTACACCACGGTGGAGCATCGTGCCGATATTGGCTACACCATCACCCGGCTCAACGAAGGCTGCCATCTGGGGGAGCGGACGGAGGAGCTGTTCTAGGAGCCGGGCTGGAGGCTCGGGGCTCGTTGCTGATCATCGTACTTCGGATATCGCGCTCGTAATTCGTAATCGTCATCGTAATCGCAATTCGTAATCGAGGCTCGAGACTCGAGGTTCGTGCCCGTAACGTGGACATCGGAATTCGGACCTGGGTTCCGGGATCTGGGTCACAGAACCCGGATCCTGTTAGCTATCCGCGAACCTGTGTACCTGCTAACGTGGGAACCTGCGAACATTCCAACGATCAAACCTTCGAACGGCTCGATTACGATCACGATTACGATGACGATTACGAATTGCGATAACGAATTACGAGTACGATTACGATTCAGAGCGCGGGTTAGGCGAGGCGGGCGTTCAGTGACAGGGCGAGGAGCTGCAGGTCGCGGTAACGCGCGCCGGCCCGCAGCATGGTCAGGGTTTTGTTGTGGCGGAGCGGCTCATCGCCGATCGCCGGATCCTGCTCCCGTGCCCGCTCGAAGTCGGGTGTGCCCGGGATGGGCGAGAAGCTGGCCAGCTGGATTTTAATTCCCAGCCGGTGCACGTACCGGATATCGACTTCCAACTCCGCCGGGTCCAATCCGGGCAGACCGAACAGCAGATAGGCGCCCATTTCACGCGCCGTGAAACCGGCCGCGCGCAGCGCAGCCACCGCCGCCTCGGCCGCGCCCCTGTCCACCTTGCCGGACGAGCGCGCCCGCGCCGCCTCTCCCATCCCCTCAAAGCCCAGTCGGATGGTGGCGAATCCGGCGGCTTGCAGGAGCCGGGCCGTGTCGCGGTCGATGTAGCGCGGATGGACGGCGTTGGGCAGATGGAACCGGATCGGCGGTCGCCACCGTGCGATCCCCTCCAGGATGGGCAGGAAGTGACGTTCGCGGTCGGCGAGCAGAGCGTCGTCATAGAAGGCCACGTGGCCCGCCCCCGTGACCGCCACCGTCTGCCGCAGCTCGTCGAGGACCGCTCCGGGCGCCTTGCGTCGCAGCCCGTCGTACATCATGGGGGTGGCGCAGTAAGTGCAGTGGAACGGACATCCCCAGCCGGTGAGCACGGCGGCGTGCCGCAGCGGATGGCCGTAGAGATGATAGGCCGGCCGGAGAGAATCGAGCGCCGCCACCGGCAGCCCGGTGATGGCGGCAACCGCCCGGGCGGCCGCCATCGGTTCCGCCGCGGCTACCACGTCGTCGAACAGCCCCGACCGCTGCGCGTGCTCCGGGCAGAGCGCGGCGTAGACGCCGCCGAGCACGATCCGGGCGCGGGGGAACGCGGCCCGCAGCCGGCGTGCCGCCCGAAACACGCCGCTGTACCAATACGTCATGGTGCTGCCCAGGAGGACAAAATCGGGCTCGGCCATCGCCGCCAGGCGGGCGTCGAAATCGATGTCGCCCATCCCGAACCGGTAATAGTGGCGGCGCGTGCCGGCCAGCGGCGCCGGCTTGGGGATCCGCACGGACGGGAACCGGCCGGTGGCATGGAACCGGTCCGGGCCGCCCACCACCTCTCGGGCCAGGCAGTCGAGCAGTGTCACGCCGGCGCCCGCTGCCTCGAGCAGTGCGCCGACGTGCAGCAAGCCCAACGGCCGGAGCCAGAGGTCGTAGGCGGTGAAATCCTCGATCCAGGGATTGACCAGCAGCACCCGGCTCATGGTTGCGCCTGGGTCAGTTCGCGCCGGTAGGCGTCGCGGAGCTCCGTGAAGAAGGCCTGGTACGCGGGGGAGCGAAAGTCGGGGAACGTCCAGGGGAGCGCTTCCCAGCGCCGGTTCCGCCACTGGAGGGTCACTTCGCCCCAGATGCCCTCGGCGAGGTACACGCGGTGGGCAAAATTCTTTGTGCTGGCCAGCACGATTTTGGCCTGCTCCAGGTAGCCCGGGTCCAGGTTCACCGGCCGGCGGAGACCCGTCGCCTCGTCGGCGGCCAACTCCGCCTCGAGGCGGTTGGTAGTCACTTTCAGTGCGGGCAAGCCGCCCGGCGGCGCCAATCCCGCGAAGGCGGCAAACCGGCGCCACACCACCGGCCCCATGTCGTCGCGGTAGTAATCGGTGAAGTTGAATGGCAGCGGTTCGCTCAGCCGGTCGACGGGACCGCATGCGGATGTGAGCCGCTCCAAGACCGCCGCCCACGGGAAGCCGTCGGCATAGAGCACGCCGCAGAACAGCTTCACCGGCGGGACGGATCGGATCTGGCCCACGACAGCCTCCTGGATCAGCCGCCATTATGCCCCAGACGCGGTGATTTGGCCAGCCGCGGAATCCCTCCGGCCGCTACCGCGTCATAATTGTGTGAATCGAACGCCGGGGATCTGGTACAATCATCTTTCTGAACCGGGAGGCCGCATGCTGGATTTCTCCCACCTCAGACCCGAAGAGCGCCACGTCCTCATCGCCGACGACGAACCCATGGTGCACTCCGTGCTCACGGCGATCCTCAACCGGCTGGGTTTCACCGCCATCAGCGCCTTCGACGGGCTGGAAGCCGCCAAGCAGCTTCAGGCGGTGCGGCTGCCCCTGGTGTTCACCGACATCAACATGCCCGGGATGAACGGCATCGACCTCTGCCGCTGGGTGCGGACCCACGCGCCGGACACGTCGGTCATCGCCATCTCCGGCGGCACCGACCTGACCACGGTGGTGGAGGTGATGCAGCTCGGCGCTTGCGACTACATCCAGAAGCCGTTCACCGTCCAGGCCATCGCCATCAGCCTGCAGAAGACGTTCGAAAAGCGCACTCTGGTCATCGAGAACCGCAACTACGTGGCCAACCTGGAGAACATGGTCCAGGAGCGGACCGTTGAACTGCGCAAGGCGCTCCACGAAGCCGAGCGGAGTTTCGACAACACCATCATCGCGTTCGCCCTGGCCCTGGAAATGCGCGAGCATGAAACCCACGAGCATTCCATCCGGGTGCGGGACTACGCCATGCTCCTGGCGCGCCGGGCCGGTCTGGCCGGAAGCGAAATCCACAACCTGTCGGTGGGCGCCATCCTTCACGACATCGGCAAGATCGGCGTCCCGGACCGCATCCTGCTCAAGCCCGGGCCGCTGACCCCCGACGAATGGACGGTGATGCGCCAGCACCCTGTCATCGGGGCCCGCATGATCGACCGCATCGATTCGCTGCCGGGGGCCACCCACGTGGTGCTGTCCCATCACGAATGGTTCGACGGCAGCGGCTACCCCCACGGTCTCAAGCAAGACCAAATCCCCCTGGAGGCCCGCCTGTTCGCGGTGGTCGACACTCTGGACGCCATGACCTCGGACCGGCCGTACCGCCGCGCCCTGAGTTTCGAGGATGCGTACGCGGAAGTCGGCCGGAACACCGAACGGCAGTTCGATCCCGAAATCGTCCGCGTCTTCCGCGACATCCCCATGGACGATTTTCTGGCCATCCGGGACCGGGTGGCCACCGCCGCCCCGGTCCCGTCAGCCGGCTCCTGACGCCGATGCGGGACCGGTGTCCGGCCGGTCCCTCGAATCCACCCCGACCGCCCCGCATCAAAACCATTCCGGCGATTCGGATTCCCGCGAACCGCCGGTGATCATGTGCAACATCATTCCGGCACTCACATTCTGTCTGACGAGGGAAAGCGACATGGACAAACTGCTCAATCAAACCTATCCGTTTCAATTGCCGGCGCTGGGATTCGCGTACGATGCCCTGGAGCCCCACTTCGATGCCCGGACCATGGAGATCCATCACACCAAGCACCACGCCGCCTACGTCAACAATCTCAACGCCGCCATCGAGAAGCACCCACACCTGCACCGGACGTCGCTCAGCGATCTGCTGCGCAACCTCGCGTCCCTGCCCGCCGAGATCCAGGCCGCGGTTCGCAACAACGGCGGCGGGCATTTCAACCACGCCTTGTTCTGGCAAATGCTCCAACCCGGCGGATCCGCCGTGCCCGGCGGCAAGCTCCGGCAGGCCATCGACGACGCCTTCGGTTCGTTCGGTGCGTTCCAGGAGAAGTTCGCCCAGGCGGCCGCAACCCGGTTCGGCTCCGGCTGGGCCTGGCTGGCCGTTGACGCATTCGACCGGCTTCAGGTGCTCTCCACCGCCAACCAGGACGGCCCGCAAATGGACGGCATGCGCCCCATCGTCGGTCTGGACGTATGGGAACACGCATATTATCTCAAGTTCCAGAACCGCCGGCCTGAATACATCCAGACATTCTGGAATGTGCTGAATTGGGACGTGGTGGACGGCTGGTTCACCGCCCGGCGCTGACCCCGTCCAGTGTGATAAACCCGGTCAGTCCGGCGGGACAGACCGCCGGACCCACCACCTTTATGCAAGGAGATCGTCATGATCCGAGTCGTATTCCTGCTGGCCCTGGCGGCGATCGCGACGGCCGTGGTCAATGCCGGCGCCGGTTCCGATGATGAAGGCACCGTCCACGCGTTCACCCTGAATACCATCGACGGCCAGCCCCGCCCGCTCTCGGCCTACGCGGGACAGGTCCTGTTGATCGTCAACACCGCCTCCCGGTGCGGGTACACCCCCCAATACGGTCCCCTGGAAAAATTGTACGAGAAGTACAAGGATCGCGGACTGCGGGTGCTGGCGTTTCCCGCCAACGACTTCGGCGCCCAGGAGCCGGGAACCAACGAGGATATCCGGGAATTCTGCGGCCGCACCTACGGGGTTACGTTCGACCTGTTCGCCAAGATCAGCGTCAAAGGCGACACCATGCATCCCCTGTACGCCTACCTGACCGCGCACGGTCCCAACCCCGGACCCATCCGGTGGAATTTCACCAAGTTTTTGGTGGATCGGCAGGGCCGCGTGGTCGCCCGCTTCGAGCCCAAGGCGGACCCGCTGTCCGAAGAAGTTGTGGCCCGGGTGGAGGCGTTGTTGCAGTGAGGCCCGCGGCGGCGGCGCCTCGAGGCGCCGTCAGGCGTGCAGCTGGTAGAGCTCGAGGAGCGTATCGGCGAACGGTTCGGGGAAGAACTCGGGCAGCCGCTCCAGAAACAGACGCCCGATGGCGTCCAGGGTGCTCAGCTTCGACAGCTCCGCGTGGAAGTGGGCCAGGGCCGGCTCATCCACATTCCGGAGCACGTAGCGCGCCAGCGGCAGCGCGGGCTTGTTCACGCTGAATCCCCGGAAGCCCACCGCCAGCAGCAGGAGCAGGAAGAATGGGTGGGCGGCCATCTCGCCGCAGCAGATGACCTCCTTTCCTTTATCCCGCACGCCCGCGAAGATCATTTCCAGCCCCCGCCGCACGGCCGGGTGAGCCGGCGCAAAAGCGGATGCGTCGGGGCTCGCGTTGCGGTCGTGGGCGACGGTGTACTGGACCAGGTCGTTGGTGCCCAGGGCGAAGAAATCCACCTCCTCGGCCAGGGCATCGACGATGAAGATGGTGCTGGGGATCTCCAGCATCACGCCGAGGGGTAGGGGGAGCCGGTGCTGGAGGTCCGCCTTCGCGGCGACGTCGGCGAGGATCGCTTTGGCGGTGCGCACCTCGTCCACGCTGGAGACAAACGGAAAAGTCAGGCGCAGGTTGCCCCGATCGTTGGCCCGAATGACCCCTTCAAGCTGCCGCCGGAACGCTTCCTGCAGAAAGATGCTGAGCCGGATACCGCGCATGCCCAGGGCCGGGTTGGTCTCATGGAACTGCTCACGCAGTTGGGGGATCTTGTCCGCGCCCAGGTCGAACGTGCGGATGTTGGCGGTGGCCGGGTACGCCTGCTCAGCCAGACGGCGGTAGACCGACTCGTGCTCGGCGACGGTGATGGCGTCCAGCGGCCGTCCCAGGTACAGGAACTCCGAACGGAACAGCCCGACTCCAGCGACGCCCAGCCCGGCGTAGTCGTCGAGATCCTGCGGAAGTTCGGCGTTGATATACAGGGCGCCGAGCGCCGGGGTCGGCCTCGGCCGGTCGTCTCCCCGCGCTTCCAGGAGACAGTAGGGGCCGCTGACCTCGCCGGCTGGCTGTCCCTGCTGGTGGCGGAAGCGTTCGATGGTCTCGCGGTCCGGATTGACCACCACCGCACCGCCGCTGCCGTCCACGATGAGGAAGTCGCCGGTGTGCACCTCCGCCGAGACAGCCTTGAGGTGGGTCACCGCCGGAATGTTCAGCGAGCGGGCGATGATGCTGGTGTGCGAGGTCCAGCCGCCGAAGTCCACGGCGAATCCCTTCAAGTGCTTGAGATTGATTTCACTGAACAACGACAGGCTGATCTCCGGACAGATCACGATCACGTCGTCGTACTGCTTGGTGTTGCCGTTGGGGATCCGCCCGGCGATGTTGTGCAGCAGGCGGTCGGCGATGTCGGCGATGTCGTGGAGCTTCTCGCGGAGATAGGCGTCCTGGAGTCCGACGTACACCGTCTGCAGATGCTCCGACACCACCTTCACCGCCCACTCGGCGTTCACCGCGTCGGCGGCGATGCGGCGCCGGATGGCCCCGCTGAAGTGGTCGTCCTGCAGGATGAGGATATGCGCGCTGATCATCGCCGAGTGCTGGCGGCCGAGCTCGTGCTCGAGCATCGCCTCGACCTGCTGCAGCTGGGCGGTGGTGCGAGCGACCGCCTCGTCGAACCGCCGCAGTTCGGCCGGAATGTCGTCCGGCCGGAGGCGGATCTTGAAGACGGGCGGGAGACCCGGGTCAACCTTCACCGCGTGGCCCATGGCGATGCCCGGTGACACGCCCTGTCCCGTCAGTTCCTTCATGTCGATTCCATCCCTTCGTCGAATGCGTTCGCGAACAGGCGCTCGATCTCGGCCATCGCCGCCGCCTCGTCATCACCCGTCACGGTCACCCGGAGCCGGGAGCCCCGGGAGGCGGCCAGCATGAGGATGCCCAGGATGCTTTTGCCGTCGATCTGCTCCTGCCGGTCCGGCCGGGCCAGATAGACCCGTGACCGGAAGCGGGAGGCCGCGGCCACCAGGCGAGCGGCGGCGCGGGCATGGATGCCCAGCGGATTATTCACCGTCAGCACTTTCTGCACCATGCGCGTTCCATTCCCGCAAAGGCGGCATTGTACACCCGGAGTCAAACGATGCGCCCGGCCGCGGACGGATGGGGCCGGCCGGCGGAGGGAACCCGGGCATCGCTCACAACTCGGCGAGGAACTGGGAGGCCACCGTGATGTTCGATTTGCCTTTCTCGCAGATCTTTTGGGCCAGCGAGGCGGCGGTCTCGCCGTCCGCCTGGTTGGCCGCCTTAATGATCATGGGCAGGTTGACGCCGGTGATCACCTCCACCCGATACTGGTCCATGAACGAGATGGCCAGGTTGGACGGCGTCCCGCCGAACATGTCGGTGAGGATGAGGATCCCCTGGGTGGCATCGAGGGAGCCGAGGATTTTGGCGATCTCCTCGCGGGCCTCGCTGACGTCGTCATGCCATCCGATGCATACGGGGATGATGTGTTCGATTTCGCCCACGATCATCTCGGCCGCCGCCACCAGCTCGCTGGCAAGCTGGCCGTGCGTCACCACCACACAGCTGATCATGGTGCCACCTCCTCGGTTCCAGCTGATGATGAGTTGGGATCCATCAGCGTCCGGTACAGGTCGCCCGTGGGATGTTGCCCGCTGGAGCGCATCAGGAAGACGCGGCAGGCCACCTCCACCAGCACCGACAAGTTGCGGCCCGGCGCCACCGGAATGCTCATGCTGGGCAGCTCGACGCCGAAGATCTCCCGCCGCTGCCAGGAGAAGCCGAGGCGGTCGTACTCCTTCTGGGGGTGCCAGCGCTCCAGCTCGATGTAGAAGACCACCTCCTTCATCCGGCTGACCGCCGAGATCCCGAACATCTCGCGCACGTTGAGGATGCCGATGCCCCGCAACTCGAGCAGATTCTGCACCGGCGGCGGCGACTCGCCAATGAGGTGCTTGCCGCCCACGTTGCGCAGGTCCACCACGTCGTCGGCCACCAGCCGGTGGCCGCGGAGGATCAGCTCCAGCGCGCACTCGCTCTTGCCGATGCCGCTTTCACCGCCGATGAGCACGCCCAGACCGTAGACGTCCATCAACAATCCGTGCAGGATCATCCGCGGCGACAACTCGATTTCCAGAAATTCGGTGAACCGGTAGATCGCCGTGGAACTGTCCAGTTCGGTGAGCAGGACGGGCAGGCCCTGCGTCCGGGCGAACTCGGCCAAGACCGGCGGCAATGCCAGCCCCTGGGTGACCATGAGGGCGGTGTTCAAGCGGGGCGCCAGTTTCGTGATCACGTCGCGGAGCTGGTCGGTCGGCCGGGACTTGCAGTAGCTGTCCTCGGTGTTTCCGAACACGTAGATCCGGCCGTCCTGGATATATTCGGTGAAGCCAGCCAGGGCCATGCCGAGTTTCTGCAACCGCTTTTTGGTGATGCGCCGCGTCAGCAGGACCGGATCCGAGCCTGGGTCCAGCCGGACAAACGACCGGTTCTTCTCGAGAAACCCGCCCACCGTCAAAGCGGGCGTCTGTGTCTGGGGGGCGTGGTCCTCCATGACCGATTGACCGGATTACGGGCGGATCAGTCCGAAATTGCCGTCGCTGCGACGGTACAGCACGTTGATCTGCTCCGACTGCGCGTTGTAGAACACCACGAAGCTGCCGCCCAATTCCCGCAGCTCCAGGATCGCCTCGTCAACGGCCATGGGCCGGGGATTGAGCGCCAGCTCCACCACCTGCGGATTCTCCGCCAGGACCGCCGGGCTGCCGAGGTCCGTGATGGAGTGGTGAAGCAGCCGCTCGTGGAGTTCCTCCTTGCCGGTGCCGCGGGCGATATCCTTCCGCCGGTCCTTGAAGCGGCGGATCTGTTTTTCCAGTTTTTCCACCACCGTGCCGATGGAGGCATACAGATCCTTGGACTCCTCGGTGGCGGTGAACGTGCCGTGCCGGGTGTTGAGCACCCCCTCGGCGATCTGACGGTGTTTCTCGACGGTGAGCACAAAATGGAAATCGCACTCGCCACCCACCAGCTTGGTGAATTTGTTGACGCGTTTCTGCACGTGTTCGCGGATGGGGGGGGTGATCTCGATGTGGCGGCCGGTGATTTCGATGTTCATGGCTCCTCCTTGTTTAGTTTTTCCGTCGTCGAGAGCGGGAGTTGGGCAGATCCATCTCCTCGCGGTACTTGGCCACGGTCCGGCGCTTGATCTCGATGCCGTCCCGGTTGAGGATGTCGGTCAGATCGTTGTCGGACAGCGGCCGGTCGGGATTCTCTTTCCCGATGAGATCCCGGATTTTCTCCTTCAGGATGTGGACCGAGATGTCGTCGCCTGCGTCCGTTTTGAAACCCAGGGTGAAGAACTGGCGAAGTTCCAGAATGCCCTGGGGGCAGTGCACCCACTTGTTGGTCACGGCACGGCTGACGGTGGACGTATGCAGCCCCAGCTGCTCAGCGACGTCCTTAAGCAGCATCGGCCGGAGATGGGCGATGCCGTTGTCGAGAAAAGCGCGCTGCCGCTCGATGATGATCTCGCAGACGCGGTAAATGGTGCGCCGGCGGTGGTCCAAGTTGCGGATGAGCTCGATGGCGCTGCGAAATTTATCCCGGATGAACCGTTTGTCCTCGCGGTTGGCCTGCCCGCCTTCGAGGATGCGGCGGTAGTAGGCATTGATGTGCAGGCGGGGCAGGCCGTCCTCGTTGAGAGTGATCACGTAGTTGCTGCCCACCTTGAGGATATAGACATCCGGCTGGATGTAGATGGTGTTGTCCGGCTGGTGCTGCAGACCGGGCTTGGGATTGAGATGGCGGATGCGCGCCACCGCCGCCTCCACATCAGCCGGCGGGCAGCCTTCGAGTTCGGCGATCCGGTCCAGCTGGCCGGCTTCCACGAGATCGGCGTGGCGCTCCAACACCCGGTAAGCCAGGGTGTCGGATTCCTCCCAGTAGCGCAGCTGGATGAGGAGGCATTCCCGCAGGTCCCGGGCGCCGACGCCCGGCGGATCGAAGCCCTGGACCAGGGTCAAGGCATCGGCGGCGTCGGCCGCCCCGACCGCGGCCGCGGCGGCGATCTCATCCAGGCCCACCTGCAGGTAGCCGTCCTCCGCCAGGTTGCCGATGATCTCCCGCGCCGCCCGCTCCACTTCCGGCCGCGTCTCGACCAGGTTCAGCTGCCAGTTCAGGTGCTCGTAGAACGAGACCGGGCGCACGGCGAATGTGTCGTACTCCGGCCGCTCGTAATGCTCGTACTCCGCGGTTTTGAAGCCGGGCGACAGGTACTCCTGGAAGTAGCTGTCCATCTCGACGTCGTCGAACGAGTCGCGGCCCGGTTCTTCGGTTTCCGCCGCGTCAGCGGCCGCAGCCGTCGGTGGTCCGTCCGCAAGGGGCCTCTCCGCAGCGTCTTCGGCCGTCTCGTCCAGAAACGGGTTTTCCAGCAGCTCGTTCTTGATGAATTCGCTGAGCTCCAGATGCGGCAGGGTGACCAGCTCGATCTTCTGGAGCAGGGCCGGGGTGAGGGTCAGCTTCTGAATGGGGGCGATCCGCAGGCTCTGGCGGAGATAGGGATTCTTATTCACCATGCGTTCGTTAAACCGTCACTCTGGGCCCATTATACCAGATCTGCGGGCGGGCGGGGAACCACGCCGGCGTCAGAGCAACTGGAAGTGTTCGCCGAGGTAGACGCGGCGAACTTCCTCGTCCGCCGCCAGCTCTTGCGGCGTGCCGTTCCGGAAAATTCGGCCTTCGTGGATGATATAGGCGCGGTCGGTGATCCGGAGCGTTTCACGGACGTTGTGATCGGTGATCACGACACCGATGCCCCGGGACTTGAGATGCACGATCAGCTTCTGAATGTCGATGACGGCCAGCGGATCGATGCCGGCGAATGGCTCGTCCAGGAGGATGAACGACGGTTTCAGCAGCAGGCAGCGGGCGATCTCCACGCGGCGGCGCTCGCCGCCCGAGAGGGTGTACGCCTTGTTCTTGCGCAGGTGGGCGATGCCGAACTCCTGCAGCAGATCGTTGGCGAGCTTCTCTTCCTGGCTGGCGGTGAGATTGAGGGTTTCGGCGATGGCCAGGAGATTCTCTTCGACGGTCAGCTTGCGGAAAACGGACGGCTCCTGGGGCAGGTAGCTGATCCCCTTCTGGGCCCGCAGGTACATGGGCATGTGTAGGATGTCTTCGTCGTTGTAGAACACCCGCCCGGCGTCGGGATGGGTGAGGCCGACGACAATATAGAACGTGGTGGTTTTACCCGCGCCGTTCGGTCCCAGCAATCCGACGATCTCGCGGTCGTTGATCGCCAGGTCGATGCCCTTGAGTACCTGGCGGCCACGGTACGACTTGGTGATCTGTTCGGTTCGGAGTTGGGGCATGCTGTTAAATTCTTATTTTTTAATGGTTTGCGAACTGGAATCCACGCGGATTTTATCATCCCCCCGGTGGAATGTCAATTGCGTCCCCCGGGTGGTGCGGCCTTCGACCCGGTCCACCACGACGGCCGGAGCACCGCTGAGCACGAACAGTCCGGCGGCCAGATCCAGTCGCAGCTGGTCGCCGGCGGCATCCCGGGCGGCCTGGTTGAGCCGCACGTGGCCGCGGGCGATCAGCTCGGACAGGCCGCCGCCCTCGCGGAACAGGCCGTCCAAGGTGTCGGCGCTCATCACGCCCTGGTCGGTTCGGGTCCTGACCTGGTCTTCGAAGCGGATCTCGCGGCGCTCGGGGTCGTACTGCATCCGCTCGGAGGTGATCTCGAACCGCTGCTCCTTTCCCTGGCCGTCCCGGGTGAAGAAAATCCCCCGGACCTTGTCTTTGGCGCTGAAACGGCCCCCGCGCTGCTCCAGCTCGAATTGGCCGGCCGTCAGGATGTTTCGGCCCTGGACCATCCGGCAGGGGCCCCGGTAGACCAGGCGCCCGGCCGCCTCATCGCCTTCCAGCCCGCTGGCGTGGAGGTAGACCGGCTCCCGTTTCCCCTCACCGTTGCTCATGGCCGACAGGTCGAACTTGGCACCGGGCTGGCCCGGCATGATCGTGGTCTGCACGGGTCCCTGACCGGCCAGCGTCCGGCGCCGGACGTCATAGACGAAAATCTCAGCGCGAGTGACGGCGCCGCCGGTTTCAAACCGCGGCTCTCCCTTGAGCCGGAGCAGATCGTCCTTGAGGTTGGCTTCGGCCGCCCGCACCTGCTGCTCGGGGTCCTTGTAGGTCACGCCACCCTTCAGGACCATCGTGTCGATTCGGTTGCGCTCCTTGGGCCGGAGCGATCCGGCCAACGATCGACCGGTGGCCTCGCTCCATCGGCCGCCCGCCGCCGTCCGGTGCAACCGGACAGCGCCGTCGGCTTCGAACGCCGAGGCGTCGGCGCTGCCGGGGAAGAAATCCACCCGGAAGCGGTCGGCTTGAATGGTCGTCGTTTCGTTCGACGCCGGGCGGTGGAGCTGGCAGTCGCCGTGGCCCCGTCCCTCCGCCTGCGCCGGGAATCGGCCCTCGGCATCGTACTGCACCAAAAGTTCGTCCGCGGTCGCCTGATATGCATCACCACCGGCGGTGGTAGCGGTCACCCGGCCGCGGTCAAGAACTGTGATCCGGCCGACGGCGGGAGCGGACGTTCCGGTTTGGAATGCGATCCGGATCCGGCCGCCCGACAGGCGGTTGACACGCCGCTCGACCTGCTGGCTGATCGATGCCTCGCCGTCCAGCTGCAGGGTTTCCGGCTGCAAGTCGGGGCCGATCGCCAGCCGGAGGCTCTGACTCGTCATCTCCTGGCCGGTCCGTGCGGCGGTGAACCGGCAACCACCCGTCGCCTGCGTGGCGCTGATCCGGCCGGTGGGGTCCGCGTCGATGCGGATTTGCGCCGCCGACAGCTCGTCGCCGTTCATCCGCAGCCGTGCGTGGCCGTCGGCGTTCACCGATTCCAGTCGGTCGTTGGCGGGAGTGAGCCGGAAAACGACGGTGTCGCCGGCCAGTTCCATCTCGCCGGCCGTGTCGCGGCGGGAGAACACCGCTGCACCCGAGGTCACGGTCTCCTGGACGCGGTGCTCCGCGTCGAGTCGGACCAGCATCTCGGCGCCGGTCAGACGGGAGAGCGCACTGCGCAAGGTTACCCCGTCCTCCAGCCGGATGGTTCGGCCTTCGTCAAGGATCCAGCCCGAACCGGCCGCCAGATCAAGGTACTTTTCCCGCCCCTCGGGACGGTCCCGCACCTCGTCGGGCAACGTGTATTTCAACTCCAGCGGCTGCGTGAGCCGGAAGGTTCGCTCGCGCAACGACACCCGGAAGCCTCGCCCCTGTCCGGCGAGCCCCGGGGCCTCGAGCCGGAAGTCCGCCTCGTTCACCACCTGCTCCTGCGCCTTGTTGTAATCGAGCCGGGAGGTGATGACGGTGTAGCCCTGCGAGTGGAGGCGCACATCCCCCTGGAAGCGGACGTTCTGATCCAACACCGAATAGCGGCACTGTCTGGCTTCGATACGGTCCTGACGTTTCCCCTGCGGCCCGTGGTAGACGGCGGTGATCCCTTCCAGGTCGTTGATGCCGCCCCGGGTGGCCACGTTCTTCCGGGCGGTGATGATGAACAGGGGACGTCCGTCGCGTGACTCGACATACCGGATCTCCCGGATGTCGCTGGCGACATCCCGATCCAGCATCGCGGCTCCAGAGCCGGGCCCGTTGTCGCCGCCGCGTCGGATGAAGAAGAAGAAAGCGACTGCCAGCAGCACGACCGCCGCCATGCCGATGCTGAGTCTCTTGATGTGCCTGAAAAATCGAGTGATGTCCAGGGCCCCGGTCCTCCGGAGGTGGATCGGACGGGATGATTTTACCACCATTCGTCCCCGACCGCTCATCTGAAAGTTGCCATTTGTCGACTGCTGTGGCACAATGAGCGTGTTCCACTAAGGCATGTTCTTTCAGTCAGATCGATGCAGGCCCGTCAGCCGTGAACCCGTTCCGGATCCGGGGCCTTCTGATGCGTGGTGCAACCGAGGAAGCAAAGGGGACTATGGCGCAGATCTCCCACGCCGAAAAGGAAATCAAGCTCAAGATCGTCTATTACGGCCCGGCCCTCAGCGGCAAGACCACCAACCTGATCTACATCCATCAGGTGCTCTTCCCCAACCAGGCGGTCAAGCTGTTCTCGATCAACACCGGTGATGACCGCACCCTGTTTTTCGACCTGCTGCCCCTGGAGCTGGGCCGGGTCAACGGTTACGACCTCAAGCTGCAGTTGTTCACCGTGCCCGGCCAGGTCCGCTACAATCAGACGCGGCGCGCGGTGTTGAGCAAGACCGACGGCGTGGTGTTTGTTGCGGATTCCCAAAAGGGCTTCGAAGACTCCAATCTCGAAAGCTACACCAATCTCAAGGAAAATCTCGCGCTGAACCACCTTTCGTACGCCAGCATCCCCCTGGTCATTCAGTACAACAAGCAGGACTTGGACGGGATCCACTCCGTCGAGGCCCTGGACCGTCAGCTCAACGATCGCCGGGTGCCCAGCTTCGGCGCCATCGCTATCACCGGCGTCGGCGTGCTCCAGACGCTGAAACAGTCGATCCTGCAGGTGCTGGGGCAATTCAGCCGGACATTTCCCGAGTTCCCCGTCTCTGAAATCGAGGACCGGATCGACCGCAGCTTCGAGGCGGTGCTCGACGCCTATCAGCAGGGCAGCCGCGCCGCGGCGCCGGTGGCCGAACCCGAAACCGCCTTCCGCGAGAAGCTCCAGGCCTCGGCGCACAACATCAAGGTGCGGGAAAGCCGGGATGAGATCTCTCAGGCCGAGCTGTTGGAGAAGGCCGTCGAGACCAACATCGAAATGGCCGAGCTCTACAACGCCCTGAACACCACGAAGAATCAGCTGGAACAGAAGAGCCGCGAGCTGACCATCCTGACTCAGGTGACGCAGGCGCTGGTGGAACCGTTCGATCCCGAACAGCTTCCGCGAATGCTGTTCAAGTCGGTGCTGATGACGTTCCAGACATCATACGGCTCGATCCTGCGGCTCGACCCCGGCAGCGGAAGGTTCCGGGAGTTGTTCATCTCCGGTTTCAGCAAAGACCCCCTGGACAGCCTCGCCTTGAGCGGCAGCGATTCCCTGGCCCGGCACTTGTTCGAACAACAGAAACCGTATTTTTTCAACGCCTTCTCCTTTGACGCGGACGCGCTGCCGGGCATGCCGCCGGCAGAGCTTGCCGAACAGCTGAAGAAGCGGCACATCATGGCGTTCATGAGCGTTCCCCTGCGCGCGGCCGATGCCCAGTTCGGCCTGGTGACTCTCTACCAGCTCATCAACGAAGCCAGCGTCCTGAAGGCATACGGGGCGGATGAACTCCGATTCCTGAACCGGCTCGGCGCCGTCATCTCCCTGGCCTTCGAGCGGATGGAGCAGGTCAAGCGGCTGCATGCGGTCGACAGCCAAGCGGACACCCTTATCGCCGAGCGCACCGCCGCGCTCGAGCAACAGGCCCACACGCTGTCCGCCCAGAACGCCGACTACCAGAACCGCCTCCACAAGCTGGAAACCCTGCTGGTGCCCCTCGTCCGGATGGACCAAGAGCGCTACCAGCGGGTGCAGGCTTTCCGGACCGACATCAGCAAACCGCTCTCGTCGGTGCTGACCGCGGGCAAGATCCTGGAAAAATTCGGCGTGACCAGCAAGGACAATTTGGACAAGTTCCTGGAGGTGCTGCGCGAAGAATCCGCCCGGCTGAACCAGGTGCTGGCGGGATTCGAAGCGGTCACGACCCGCTATTTCCGACCGGCAGATTTCGTCGAGGGCTCGTTCCCCCTGAGCGAGCTGCTGGCGAGGGTGCGCGAACTCTATCTGCCCGTCATCAAGATGAAGCGGCTGGAGTTCCGGGAGGACATCCCCGACGAACTGCCCAACGTGCTGGGTGATCGGCACAAACTCCAGTACGTGCTGAACCAGCTCGTGGAGAACGCCCTGCAGTTCACCGCCAGCGGATACTTGGAAATCCGCGCCCAATTCAATCCCGTCCTCAACGATCGGTTCATGGTGGTATCCGTTGCCGACACCGGCAGCGGGATCAGCCGGGAAAACCTGCCGCGGATTTTCGATCGGTTTTTCCGCGAGGCCGGCGATTTCGGCACGCAGCAGGTCAACTTCGGGCTGGGGCTGGCGTTCAGCAAGGAGATCATCGAGCATTACAGCGGCCGCATCTGGGCCAAGAGTGAAGAAGGGCTCGGCACCACGGTCTACGTGGAGCTGCCGGTCCACCAACGCGGGAGATGAGCATGCTGTTCTACAACAAGGCGCGCCTGAAGAAATCCGGCGAGAAGCTGGTTGCCCAGGGTCAGCTCGACAAAGCCGTGGCCGTGTTCGACAAAATCTTGGCCAACGAGCCGGAGGAGACGGACATCCTGTTCCTGGCCGGCGAGCTCAAGATCCGGCTCAAGCAGCGGGAGTCGGGCCTGGCCCTGCTGCACAAGGCCGCCTCCCTCTACGATCAGGGCAACGAAACGCAGAAGGCCATCTCAATCTTCAAGAAGTATCTCCAGCACGATCCGGATAACCTGGATATCCTGTCGAAACTGGCGGACCTCCACCTCAAGGCCGGCCACCCGGGCGAGACTTCGCAGACGCTGCTCCGCGCCGCGGCCGTCGCCAGCGCGAAGGACCCGTCGCAGGCCATTTACTACTACGAGAAGGTGCTCAAACATGAGCCCGACAATCCGGAGGGCCTGGCATCGCTGGCCGAGCTGTACCTGAAACAGAAGCTCATCCCGAAGGCTGTGGAGTGCAGTTTCCGGGCCGGCCAGAAGTTTTTCGAGAAGGGGAACTACGCCAAAAGTTACATGCACCTTTACACGGTGATCCAGCACGAGCCGGACAACCTGTCCGCCAACCTGATGATCCTCGAGACGCTCATCCGGTTGCAGAGCTACGAGGACGCGCTGGTCCACTGGAACGCGATGAGCCAGGGGGAGAAGGAGACCGATCTGAAGCTGCTGCAGTACCGCGGCGACATCCTGCTGGAACTCGGCCGGAAGGACGAGCTCAAGAACCTCGTCCACAAGATGAGCTTCATGGTGCCGGACAGCTACACCGTCATCTTCCGGTTCGTGGATCGCGCCCTGGGCTCCAAGCGCCACGCGATGGCGGTGGAGCTGCTCGACCTGCTCGATCTCTCCCAGTATCATTCTTTCAGCAGCAAGATCACCGAGGCGCTCTCCCGGATCTTGGCCGAGGACGAGGACAACGTGGGCGCCCTGCAGAAGATGGCCGAGCTGAAGATCTTCACCGGCGACATTCAGGGCGTCACCTCGATGTATGCCAAGCTGTATCAGAATTTCCTCAAGAACGAGGATCACCGCCGGGCGTACCAACTGCTGGAGAAATGGCTCAACCTCGAGGAGAGCAACGACTGGATCCGCCAGGAGATGCGCCGGCTGAAGCTGATCCTGGACGAGAAATCCGACCGCAACCTCGACCTGATGCGGGGCAAGCTCGAGGAGATCAGCCTGGCCGACCTGATCCAGATGCTGGAATCCGCCCGCAAGACGGGCGTCCTGCAGATCCGCTACACCGACCGGGTGGGCAAGATCTATTTCAACAAGGGCGCGATGATCCACGCGGCCTACCTGGACTCCATCGGCGCGGATACCATCTACCACCTGCTCAAGCTGCCGGGCGGCGATTTCACCTTCGACCCCAACCTCCCCGCCGGTCTGGTCACCAGCATCCAGCATTCCAACACCCAGGTGGTGCTGGACGCGCTGCGGGTCATCGACGAGGAAACCCATCGGCTCCGCGAGTCCGGCGAGGCGTCCGACGCGACCTGATCACGTTCGGCGCGCCGTCCGTCGGCCCATGAACAGCAGGCTCAGCGTGCTGGCCAGGATCAGGGCGCTGCCCAGCAGCGACCGACCGTCCTGCACCTCGCCGAAGAGCCACCAGCCCCAGGTCACCGCGAACACCACATTGGCGTACGTGACGATGGAAATCCGCCCGGCCGGCGCCAGCCGGTAGGCATGGGTCATGGTGAGCTGGCCCACCGCGGCGCTGACGCCGACGCCGAGGACGGGCAGCCAGCCGGCGGCCGTTGGCATCCGGAAGCCGGCGACGGTGGGCGGCAGCGCCATGACCACCGAGACCAGCGCGAAACAGAGGATGATGTGGAGGGGGGAGAACCACGCGGTCAGCTTCTTCACCGACAGGTAAGCCGCCGCCGAGAACACGGCTGACAGCAGGCCCACCAGCCCGGCGGTCAGCTCCATCGACAGGTCGGGCTTGACCACGTGATAGACGCCGTAGAATCCCACCGCCAGGGCCAGCAGCAGGCCGCCGGTGATCCGCTCTTCCAGCATCAGCGCGGCGAAGAGGAGGACAAACACCGGACTGGTCTTGTTCAGGATTACCGCGTCCGCCAGCTTCATCCGGCTGATGGCATACAGGTAACAGACCAGGCCCAGGCTGCCGAATACCCCCCGCGAGACCAGCAGCCACGCGTTGCGGTCGGCCAGCAGGCGGCGCCAGCGGCCGCCGTCGGCGGGGACCGCACGGTCGGCGAGGCGCCGTCGGCCGTGCGCGGAGTCGGCGCCGCGTTGGCGCCGCGTCTGCAGCCGGATCAAAGCGGCCATGATCACCGCCAGCATCACACCCCGGTAACAGGTCAGCGGCCACACGCCCACGTCGTTGACCGCCAGCTTGGAACACACGTCCATCAGGCTGAAGGCCAGGCTGCTGCCCAGCATGAGCCAGACCGCCCGATTTTCCTCCCGGCTTTTCAGCCGACTCACCGGTTCCGCCATGAAGGATTGACGCTCCATCCCCGACGGAATCATTTACAATAGCCGCGTACCGGACTATCTTACCGGATGACAGCCGGTCCGCGCACCAAAAAGCGCACCGCAGGAGGTAGCTGCCGATGGCCCCAGACCTGTGCGATCCGGATCGATACTCGCGGCAGATCCGCTTCCGGCCGATGGGGGCCGAGGGGCAGGCCCGTCTGGCGCGGGCGGCGGTGCTGGTGGTGGGATGCGGCGCCCTGGGCAGCTCGATCCTCGAAACGCTGGCCCGGGCGGGCGTGGGGCGCCTCCGGTTTGTGGACCGCGATACCGTCGAGTTGTCCAATCTTCCCCGTCAGGCGCTCTACACCGAGGTCGATGTCGTGCAGTGCCGTCCCAAAGCCGTCGCGGCCCGTGACGCCCTGCGGGCCATCAATTCGGCTGTCGTCAGCGAGGCGGTCGTAGCCGACTTCAACGCCACCACGGCGCCGGCGCTGGCCGCGGGGATGGACCTGATTCTGGATGGCACCGACAACTTCGAAACCCGCTTCCTGATGAACGAACTCGCGGTCCGGCTCGACACGCCGTACATCTACGGAGCCGCGCTCTCGGGGGTTGGCACGATCATGCCGGTGGTACCCGGCCGCACTCCGTGCCTGCGCTGCATCATGCCCGAGCCGCCCGAGCCGGGCACCGTGCCCACCTGCGACCAGGTGGGGGTCATCGCCCCGGTGGTCCGCATGGTGGCCGCACAGGAGGCCGCGCTGGCCATGCGGGTGATCGTCGCCGGCCGGGAGGAGCTGCCGGCCCGGCTGATCCAGTTGGACGCGTGGACGCCCGAATTCACCGTCATCGACGTCTCCGCCGGGCGCCGGCCCGATTGCCCGGTGTGCGGCTGCCGGCGGTTCGCCCTGCTCGATGGCGTCGGCGCGGAGGACGCGGCGCTGGACGGCAAGGCGATCGTCCAGCTGCAGCCGCCGCCCGGCCCGCCTCCCGACCTGGAGCGGCTGGCCGCCCGGCTGGCCGGCATCGGGGCGGTGACTCACAACCCCCACCTGCTCCGCCTCACCGTACCGCCGCACGAACTGGTCCTCTTCCACGACGGCCGCTGCGTCGTGCGGGGCACCACCGACCCGGCTGAAGCCCGCCGGCTGCGCGACCGGTACCTGGGCGCCTCCGTGTGATCCCCGCGCTCCGTCGCCGGCCGCGAGTAAACCCAGGCAGTGCTTGCAATCCACCAGGGGGCGGTCTATACTCTGCTTTATTTTTTTCCCAGTGAGGTATCATCCAGATGTCCCGTACGTCCGTCCTCGACCAGGTGGGTCACACGCCCCTTGTGGAGTTGCAGCGTTCGTCGCCGCACCCGGGCGTCCGCCTGTTTGCCAAACTCGAACACATGAATCCCAGCGGGTCGCTGAAGGATCGCATCGTCAAATACATCATCGAACAGGCCGAAGCGAACGGAACGCTCACCAAGGACAAGATCATCGTCGACGCCTCCAGCGGCAACACCGGGATCGCCATGGGCCTGATCGCCACGGCCATGGGCTACCGGTGCCGCGTGTACATGCCATCTTCCAAGAGCCGCGAACGCCGCATTATGATGAACTTCTACGGGGTTGAGCTGATCCTGACCGCACCGGACAACCCCCATTCCCACATCCACGCCTGCGAGGAAGTCGTTGCGGCTCACCCGGAGCAGTTTTTCTACCTGAACCAGAACGGCAATCCCGGCAATTACTGGGCCCACTACTACGGCACCGGCGCCGAGATCATCGCCGACATGGACGGCCTGCCGGTGGACGCCTTCCTGACCGGCCTGGGCACCGGCGGCATGCTGATGGGCGTCGGCCGCCGCCTGCGGGAGGCCCATCCCAAGGCCCGCGTCATTGCCATCGAACCCACCCAGGGGATTTCCAAGATCGAAGGCCTGCTTCACCTCGACGGCAGCTACCTGCCCCCGATCTGGGAGGAGCGCTGGGTGGACGAGCACATCTACGTCCCCGACGACACGGCCATCGAGTATGCCCGTCTGCTGGCGCAGCGCGAGAGCCTCTTCGGCGGCATCAGCTCCGGCGCCAACTACTGGGCGGCCCTGCAGGTCGCCGACCGGATCGGTTCCGGCAACATCGTTTTCGTCTGCTGCGACCGCGGGGAGCGCTACCTGTCCACCACCATGTGCCAGGGCATGGACGGCGGGAAGACGCTCTGAGGCCGCAAGATCCGGCGGCACCATTTCCGGCTCACCCCATATCCGACGAACCGCGGGCGGCATTCCCGGTCCGGTTGCAACCGGCCCGACTTTCGGCTGGTTGACTGACCGGGTGTGTCCCGCGCGGCCGACGCCGGTGCTCCCATGCTATAATATCCCCAGCTTGTCTCCGGGGGTGCCTCATGAGAGTTGCGGCTGCCCTGACTCTGATCCTGCTGGCGGCCGGGTTTGCCGCCGCAGATGCCCAGTATCTGCCCCACGTGGTCGTCGGCGGCGGCTACACCACCACGATCAACGCAACCAACCTGGTGCCGGATCAGACCGACTGGATCCTGATCTATTTTTACCGCGAGAACGGCGCCGCGTGGACGGTGCCCACGAACCTCGGCAATTACAGCCGCGTGGACCTGTGGTCCGGTCCGAACCAGACCCAGACGGTCGTTCTCTCCAGCCAGAGCACCGTCATCGAGAGCGGCTGGGCCATGGTGATGAGCCCGGGGCCGGCGATCGTCGCGGCCTCTTACGCCGCCACCGTGGATGCCGCCCCCGTCGCCTCGGCGGGAGTGCTGCCGGCCATGCCGGATGTGTGGAGCGTCCTCCCGGTGTCCGTCGCCACGGCGGCCAGCCGGGATACGGGCATCGCCCTGGTCAACCCGTCGAAGACC
>JAAYUB010000140.1 GCA_012517875.1 Acidobacteriota bacterium
CATTCCCGCGAAACATTCAGGTGACCCTGGAACTGCGGGCGGATCCGGCCGTGGTCCGCGGCGATCGCAATCAACTCTACCAGGCGCTCATGAATCTGGCCATCAACGCCCGCGACGCCATGCCCGACGGCGGGACCCTGACGTTCACCACCGCCGTGGCCCGGTTATCTGAAGCAGACAGCCAGGTGTTGCACCTAAAACGCGCGGGGGACTACCTGGCGGTGGAGGTTTCGGACACCGGCCCGGGCATCGACCCCAAGGTGCTTCCCCACATCTTTGAGCCGTTCTACAGCACGAAAACCGCGGGCCAGCCAGCCGGTCTGGGTTTGCCCATGGTGTACGGGACCGTCCAGAATCATGGCGGTGGGATTCACGTGGAAACCCGGGCCGGCTGCGGCACATCCTTTCGCCTGTACCTGCCGCTGCAAGCGGAACCTGCTGAAGCCGAAGCGGCTGGTGCGGCGCCGGCGCCGGTCGTGGGGCGGGTGCTGGTCCTGGACACCGAGGAGCTGGTGGCTCTCTTCCTCCAAAAGTTGCTGCAGGCACGGGATTTCACCGTGACTGTCTTCAACGATCCCCACAAAGCCCTGGCCTTCTGTCAGGGCGAAACCGTCCCCGTCGACCTGGCCATCATGGATCTGAGCATGGACGAGAGTCGGGGTCGCGCCGTATTCGACGCCATCCGCCGGACCTGGCCCCAGGTGCCCGTGATCATCACCAGCGGCTATGCCTCCGAGGAATGGATCCAGGAGATCCTCAACGCCGGCGCCGTCGAGTATCTGCCCAAACCGTTCCAATCCGGGGATGTGTTGGCGATGATCCAGTCCGTGCTGGCCCGGCGCTGACACCGGGCACGGACCGGATCAGGGTGTGGACGGTTTCAGCGCCACCGTCACCGTCGCCAGATTCTGCTCATAGTTGCCCTGGAACGCGTACTGCAACGCGTAGCCGGCTTGGCCGTTCGTGTACGACAGCACGCCGGATCCCGATCGGTTGTTGGCCAGGGGGGTGATCTTGTACACCGTCCAGCGATTGTCGGGCGAAGCGTCCAGGTTCAGGTTGACGCCGAGCTGTTCTTGAAAATCAAAGTACATTCGGCCCACCGCGGCCGCATCAGTCAGGCGGTAAACCGCGGTGATGATCGGCCGGCCGGCGACCCGGGCGGTGAAGCGGGCGAGGGGAACGTCAGGCAGAGGAAAACTGTGCCGTTCCATGAATGCAGTGAACTCGCTCGCCTGGGTGATGGCCGCAAGATCCACGGTTTCCTCGATGCGGGGGCTCGGGGGCAGCTCGCGCTTATGCTCCTCGTCACCGGTGGCCCAACCAGCCCAGGACAGTCCGGCGGCCAGCGCCACCCACCACCACCGTCCCAGTGGCCGGCGATTGCCCATGCGCCGGACCGTCTGCTTGCGTTCCACGGGTTGCGCCATGTCGCCCGCCTCAGAACCGCGGCGCCTGGTGCCACCGCCACGCCGTGGCCAGGATTTCGTCGATGGATGAATGGGTGCATTGCCAGCCGAGCAGTGCGACGGCGCGGTCGGCCGCCGCCACGAGCACCGGTGGATCACCCGCGCGGCGGGGTCCGAGCGTGCGTTTGACCGGCCGCCCGGCCACGGCCTCCAGCCGGCGGATCACCTCCAGCACCGAGTACCCGTGACCGGTTCCCAGATTCAGGGCGAAGCTCCCGTCGGTCGCGTCCAGGCGGTCCAGCGCCCGGACGTGGGCGTCGGCCAAATCGGTCACGTGGATGTAATCGCGGATGCAGGTGCCGTCGGGTGTGGGATAGTCTTCGCCGAACACTGTGAGGTTGAATCCGGGGTCCAGCACCGCGCGGATGATCAGGGGAATCAGGTGGGTTTCCGGATCATGGCTTTCGCCCAACCGGCCCTCGGGATCGGCGCCCGCCGCGTTGAAATAGCGGAGCGCGGCGTAGCGGAGCCCGTAGGCCTCATGGTAGCGGTGCAGGATCCGCTCGATGAACAGATTGGACTCCCCGTACGGATTGACCGGGTTCTGGGGATGATCCTCGGGAATGGGCACCCGGACAGGGTCGCCGTAGGTGGCGCAGGTGGACGAAAAAACGAAGCGGTGACAGCGGGTATCCACCATCGCGCCCAGCACGTTGAGCGTCGTGGCCAGGTTGTCTTCAAAGTACTTGCGTGGATTGATCACCGACTCGCCCACGTAACAGTGGGCGGCGAAATGGATCACGGCATCGGGCCGGACGGCCGCGAACACCGCGGCGACCGCCTCGCGGCGGCGCAGGTCCAGCTCGTAGAACTCGGCGTCGAGGACCGCCGCGCGGTGGCCGGTGGACAGGTCATCCAGGACATGCACCGCCATGCCGCGGTGTCTGAGACACTGCACCGTGTGGCTGCCGATGTAGCCGGCGCCGCCGGTGACAATGACCTTCATGCCGCGCCTCCCGCCGGGTCCGCCAGCACGCGCCGGAAGTACTCGACGGTGGGTATGAGGCCCTCCGCGAGCGGGGTGCGCGGTTCCCAGCCGAGCCGGGCCTGCGCCAGGGTGATGTCGGGTCGCCGGCGTTCCGGATCGTCCGGGGGGAGCGGTCGGTGCTCCACCGGCGAGGACGAGCCGGTGAGCCGGAGCACCGCGTCGGCCAGCTCTCGGATGGTGAACTCCTCGGGATTGCCCAGGTTGACGGGGCCGATGAAATCGTCGCCGTTGTTCATCATCCGGATCAGCCCGTCCAGCATGTCGGCAATGAAGCAGAACGAGCGGGTCTGGCTGCCGTCGCCGAAGAGGGTGATCGGCTGGCCCCGCGGCGCCTGGACGATGAAGTTGCTCACCACCCGTCCGTCGCCCACGCTCATGCGGGGTCCATAGGTATTGAAGATGCGCACGATGCGGATGTCCACCCGGTTCTGGCGGTGGTAGTCCATCATCAGGGTTTCGGCCAGGCGCTTGCCCTCATCATAGCAACTGCGGACACCGATCGGATTGACGTTGCCCCAGTATGTCTCCGGCTGGGGGTGCACCGCCGGGTTGCCGTACACCTCGCTGGTGGACGCCTGAAGGATGCGCGCCCGCACTCGCTTGGCCAGGCCCAGCATGTTGATCGTCCCCATCACGTTGGTCTTGACGGTTTTCACCGGGTTGAACTGGTAGTGGACGGGGGAGGCGGGGCAGGCCAGATTGTAGATCTGGTCCACCTCGAGCAGGATCGGCTCCACCAGGTCGTGCCGGATGAACTCGAACCGGGGCTGGTCGAGGAGGTGTTCGATGTTGTGCTTCTGGCCCGTAAACAGATTGTCCAGGCAGATCACCTCGTGGCCGGAAGCCAGCAGGCGCTCACACAGGTGCGAGCCGATGAAACCTGCGCCGCCGGTGACCAGAATCCGTTTCATGCGCCCCTCTCCTGCGGAGTTTGGGTTAGTATAACCGCCGCCACCCGGCAAGGCAAGCGTCCGCGGCGCGCCCGTGCCGGGGTCGGACAGAAAGATTTGTACCGATTCGGCGGGGTTTTGTTGTTACAATATCCTCATCAAGGAGTTCCCCATATGGACGACTTTGTGCCCGACCCTGACCCGAGCGCCACGGCGACGGCCAGGATCTGTCCGTTGCTGGATCGGGCGTGTCTGCGTGACCGGTGCCAGTTGTGGGTGCGTGATTGGCACGAGGAGCGCAACCGTTACCACGTCGACTGCGCCATCGCCCTCATCGCCGTCGGTGTGAATGACGAGTCGCTCGTCCGGCTGAGAAACAAGAAAACCATATCCTGACGGACTCACTTGAGACGAACAGCCTGGTTATACATGCTGGTGGCGGTTTGGGGCGCGGCGGCGTTCGCTCCCGCCCAGGTGTTGCCGTTCCGCAACTGGCGCCCCGAAGACGGGCTGGCCTCCTCGCAGGTGTGGGCGATTCATCAGGACAATCAGGGCTATGTCTGGATCGGTTGCACCGGCGGGATTTCGCGCTTCAACGGCCGGCAGTTCGTCACCTACCGGGACGCGCAGGGCGTGCTCCAGAATGTCGTTGAAGCCATCGGTGTGGACAGCCAAGGCCGGCTTTGGGCGGGCACGTTCCGCGGTCCGTGCGTTTACAACGCCCTGCAGGACCGTTTCATTTTCCAGCAGGACCTCGGCGGCCGGGTCCGCCGGTTCGTGACCCTGCGCGGCGAACTGTACCTGATGGCCGAGCGGGCCGTGTACCGGCTCGGCCCGGGCGATGTCTGGGAGGCCGTCGGCATCGCCGGCGTGGTGGATCCGCTGACTGCACTCTCCACCGACGGGCAGGCGCTCTATGTCGCCACCACCACCCACCGCGTGTTCCGCATGGATCCGAAGCAGCCGGAGGACGTCCGCAGTTATCTGCTCCCGGCCGCCGTCAATGATCTGCGCGCCATTGCCGGCGGCGATGTGTGGGTGGGCACGGATGCAGGGTTGTATTTCATTGACCGCGCGCGCGGCACGCCCGCCGGGCCCGTCACCGGATCCAGCCCATACCGCATCCTGACCCTAGTCCAGGACGGCGACGGCACCGTCTGGGCCGGCACCACTGTGTCACTGCTCCAGTGGGACGGCGATCGGCTCCACCGGTTCGACTCGGCGACCGGCCTGGGCGGACTGCCGGTCTGGTCGTCGTTCCAGGACCGCGAGGGCAACCTCTGGTTCGGGACCAACCACGGTGTCAGTCTCCTGGCCAAACGGCAGACCGAGATCTTCGACGCCCGGGCGGGCCTGCCCGGCCGCAGCGTCATCGCGGTGACCTGGGACGCTGTCCGGCGGCGGACCTGGTGTGCCACCACCGAGGGGCTCTTTTTCTATGCCGATGGCCGGATGCAGGCCTACCCGGACCCTGACGGATATTTCCGTCGCTATTATGTCTGGACCATCCTGCCCACGCCTGACGGCCGGTTGTGGCTGTCCACCGACGGCGGCGGCGTGGTGGTGATCGACGGCGCCCGGCGCCGGATCCTGACTGCGGCCGACGGCTTGGCCGGCAATGAGGTGCTGGAGCTGTACCGCGACGACGACGGCGTGGTCTGGGCGGGCGGGCGCCAGGGGTTGTCGCGAATCGCACCGGACGGGATCCAGGCTTACACCCAGGAGCACGGCCTGCCGGTCAACTATGTCCGGCGGATCACCCGCATTCCCGGCCGGTCCGATCTGTTCCTGGGCACCATCGGCGGCGGCTTCGTTCGGTTTGACGGCCGCCGGTTCATCACCCTCCAGCCGCCTGACAATCAATCGCTCCTCTCCATCTACGACATGATCTGGTTGGACGGTCGGCTGTGGCTGGCTACCAACCGGGGCGTGTACATTTGGCGGGACGACCGGCAGTTCAACCATATCGGTCTCGCCGCCGGATTGCCGAACCTGAACTGCACCGTCTTCCTCCGAGCGGGTGACAACCTGCTCTGGCTGGGCACCGATTCCGGGGCGGCGCTTCTGGACACGCGTTCGGAAGGCGTGATCCGCACCCTGACCACCGCCCACGGCTTGGCCGGAGACGAGTTCACCACCCATCACAGCGCCACCGCGGATGGCGAGGGGAATTTCTGGTTCGGCACGTTCGGCGGCGCCAGCCGGGTCAGTCGCGCCATCGTCGATCCGAACCGGCCGCCGGAAGGACGCCCCCAGGTGGCGCTGGACCGGATGGAAGTGACGCTGCGGGGCGGTCAACGGCTCCTGTACCGCCAGGCCCACAACCTAGCCCTTCCCGCCGGCGTGCGGAGCATCCGTTTTGCATTCGACGTGCTCTGGTTTCAGGATCCGCAGAACCTTCGGGTCAGCTCCAAGCTCAGCGGCTTCGATGAAAATTTCTCCGCGCCAGGTCAGGTGTTTCAACGGGAGTTCACCAACCTGCCGGCCGGAGAATACGCGCTGGACATCCACCACTTCGAGGGAACCCGGCTGCAGGGTAAGGCGCGACTGGCCTCCTTCTGGATCGCCCCACCGTTCTGGCAGAATCCGTTGTTTCAGCTGCTGGCCGCAATCCTGGTCTGCCTGCTCATCTTCCTGCTCTTCCGGTGGCGCCTGCACGCCATCGAACAGGAGAAAGAGCACCTCAGCGAGCTGGTTCGCACCGCCACCCACGAACTGGAAAAGAAGAACACTCTGTTGTCGCGACTGGCCACCACCGACGAACTGACCGGATTGTTCAACCGGCGCTACTTTCTCCGGTCCCTCATTCAGGAATGCCGCCGGCTGGCCCGGTCTCGCCCGGGTGAGACGCTGACTCTCCTCATGCTGGACATCGACCACTTCAAGGCGATCAACGACGCCCACGGCCACGAATTGGGCGACCGCGTCCTGCAGCACGTCGCCCGCTGCCTGCGTTCCGGTCTGCGCACCACCGACTGCATCGCCCGCTTCGGCGGCGAGGAATTCCTGGTGCTGCTGCCCGTAACCCCGCTGGACGGAGGCAAGCGGGTGGCCGAAAAGATCCGGCTCATGCTGGAATACTACCCGGTGGAACACGAGGGCCAGGCCGTCCACTGCACGGTGAGCATCGGGGTGACCACCGCCACCAGCCCCGTGGATCGTCCGGACGAACTTCCCGACCGGCTGATCCGGACCGCGGACACTCTGATGTACCAGGCCAAACAGCGCGGCCGCAACTGCACCGTGGCGGAACCCATGCCGGCTTCCGCCGCCAAGCCCGTCGAAAGCGAAAGCTGACCCCGTCCCGACCCAACTGCGACGGAATAACTGACCAATTAACTTGACGAATCAAATCTGCATCTTTAAAATCAGATAATCGGTGCGTGCTTATTTTCCGGGGCGAGGACGCCATGCATAAGAATGCCTGTCTCCTGCTGCTGGCCCTCCTGCTGACGCCGTTTGCCCTTGCACAGGGAACGGAGTACGATCTGGAGTCAGACCTCACTATCGGCTATTCTTTCCTCTTCGGGGACGCCGGCGACGACTACTACCGCAACCATCAGGACAACACCGAGGGGTTCCTGCTGGACCAATACCGCTTCGCCCTGTCGCCCAGGAAGGAAGGTCACTGGTTCGACCAGCTACGCGTCGATCTGTCCATTGCCAACCGCGACGACAGCTCCAAGGGGTTGGACGTCCGGTTCCTCAAGCACGGCACCTATGAGGTGCGGGTCAAATATGCGTACCTTTACGACTACTTTTCCGATCCCGCTTACAACTACGGACTCAACGATCGGAATCTGGCGCGGGATGACTTCGACTTCGATTTCAAGTTCAGGCGCGTGCCCCACTTCGTCTTCGATTTCGGTTACGGTTTGCTGCGCGTCCGCGACGAGTTCAATTACGGGGCCTTCTACTGGGGCGACAGCTTCAAGATTCCCATCAAGAAGGACCACACCCAACGAGAACTCCGCGCCGGCGTGGAATTCTCCCGGGGCGGATTCCTGGCCGGATTTACCCAGTCGTGGTATACCCTGCGTGAACGCTCGCCGTACCTCCGCTCGACGAGCCGCGGCGCCGGCCTGGGCCTGTACACCATCGAACTGACCGAACTCGACCGCACACTGGTCTACGACGGTGACATCCCGGTGTCCACGGTCAAACTGGGGTACACCGGTGGCCGGATCTCCGCCGACCTGGTGTACGCCTACGGCGACGGCAGCCTCGACGTCGACACCATCGATCTCAAGCAGTTCCTCTTCGAAGACATGGTGTCCCGGAACGAAATCCTGCTCGAGGCTGCGGGCACGGGGACCCTGCCCGAACATCATCTTGAATTACGGCTCGGCGTCGACATCACCGACTGGCTGGGCGTGGAGTACCGCCTTGACTGGCGAGACCTGAAGACGGACTCGGCGGTCGCCCTGACGGACACGCTGCGCCTTTTCCCGGTCAACGGCGACCCCATCGAATTCACCGAAGCGTACGGCGAGACGTATCACTACCAAAATCGCTCCACCGCGCACACCGTCGAGGCCACCGTCCGGCCCGCGGACGGTTTGTCGCTGATCGCCGGGTACCACCGCCGGGACGGCGAGCTGACCCACACTCTGAGCCGGGATCAGGTGGTTGAATCGAACATCTTCGACGAATACACGCGCGATACCTACGAGCTGCGCGGCAAGTATAGGCTGGACAACGGCGCCGACTTCCGTGGGTTCTACCGGTACGAGTCCATCGACGAGCCGACGTTCCGGACGGCCGGGCGCTCCCGCCACGAGTTTCAGGTGGGCACCAGCCAGCCGCTGTCCGAAACGCTGACGATCAACGCCAGCTTCCGCGACTCGCGGCTGGACGACGACCACGTCGGCCTGGACAGCCGGCTGCGGCTGATCGACGCCGCCGTGGATTACGCACCCCGCACCGGGATCCACATCGGGGCCGGTTACACACTGTTCGACTGCAACTACCGGATCGGCCTGAGCTACGCCGTGGACGACATCCCGGTCACGCCGGTGGAGGAATACGAGGCGGCCCAGAACGGCGTGTACGTCTACGCCGGATTCGACGGTAGCGAACGGATCAAGGGCGGCCTCTCGTTCCACTATCTCGACGATTCGGGCGAGTCGTACCCGCTGTCACGGTTCGCCGGCCAGGCCAACGTCGAAGTAGGACTGTTCAAGGACATCTCCGTCCTGGTTGCCGGCCGCTATTTCGATTACCAGGACGACCTGTTCGCCGCCCACGATTACAGCTTCAACCAGTTGACCGTCGCCTTGCGCTGGATCCACAAGTGAGGGGTGTGCCATGAAACATCCGGTCCTGCTCGTTTTGTTTGCCCTGATCTTCACGGCGCTGCCGGCCGCCGCCGATGAGCCGACCGCGGAGACCGGCTACACCGACTGCCTGGGCTGCCACGACGGCCTGGACGCCCGCCTGGGCAAGACGCCCCACAACCTGGCCAACGGGGTGCTCTGCGCTCACTGCCACGGCGTCCACCAGGGCGACGATCCCAGCGCCGATAACATCCGCACGCTCCGATCCCCGAAGCCGGATGAGGCGTTCACGGTCTGCGTGAAGTGCCACACCGGCTACCGCCGGACGGAGTCCTCCCACTCCGGAAGCGGCCGGGGCTGCCTGTCCTGCCATGACATGTGGCACACGGAGAAGACCGCGGCGGCCCGGCCCTCGCCGGCGGCCCGCCTGCTGCCCGTCAAGACCCTGGACGCCTGCACGCCATGCCACGCCCGGCAGCACGCCGAGATCATGAAGCCGTACCACCACCAGGCCAGCCGGATCGGCAACCTGTGCGTCCAGTGCCACGACCCGCACCGGTCCAGGGCCGAGATCCGCGCCGAACGGATTGATCGAAAGTGCGCCCGCTGCCACCCCGACGCCTCCGGACCGTTTCTTTACAAGCACCTTGCGACCGGGAGCGACGGCTGCCGTGAGTGCCACCTGCCCCATGGCAGCACCAATCCGCACCTGTTGACGCGGAGCAGCACCCGCTTCCTCTGCCTGTCGTGCCACACGGACACGCCCACGTTCCACGACATGGGCAACCCGCGCTTCGCGCAGTGCACCTCCTGCCACAACGCGATCCACGGTTCCAACGTCAACGCCAAGTTCATGGAATAGGCGATCGGTCCCCGACTGAATTGACTTCCCCCCGGCCGCGGGCTATACTGTCGCCCGGTTTGCGGCTCTTTCTGATC
>JAAYUB010000141.1 GCA_012517875.1 Acidobacteriota bacterium
GAAAATCCCGCGGACCTGATCCGCGAGCTCTTCCGGGAATCGGCGACCCCGGGAATCGCAATCACGCATGGCGAAACTGGACATCATGCAGTTGGCTCTCCGCGCAGACCGTCTGGGTCAGGGGCATTGTAGGTCCATCGGGTGCCGTTGGCAAGCCGCGGCACGCTTGATTTCTGAGCGGCATGAAGGTACAATCCGCCTAATGCGAAAACTGATCAGACCCACCCGTGAAGAACTCGACCGGCTGAAGAAGCTGTCCAGCCACTCGTCGGTCGTCACCCGCCGACGTTCGCCGGCTGAGGAGACGGGTAGCGAAACACTTTATCTGCAGCAGCACAGCCAGCATCAGACGCCCATGATCGTCCGGTTGACCTCCGGCGAGGAGATCCGCGGCTGGATCGAGTACTACGATCTGCACTTCATCCGGATCACGGTGGAACGGGGGCCCAACCGGTTTGTCTTCAAGCGGGACATCCTGTTCATGCATGAGGATCTGGCGGCACTCAAGCGACGCCGGCTCACCCGCTGATCCCCCACATCGCCATCACCACCACTGCCAAACGTCGTGTCCGAGTTTGAACACCCAGTTGAGCGTCATAGCGGCGATCAGCACAATGCCGGCGACAATCCACTCGGTGCGGTTCAGTTCCAGCCGGAAGCCCGGCCAGCGCAATAGCCACTGCCCCGCCACTTGAATGATCAGGCCGACCAGCACCGCGAAAACCACCACCCCCAGAGGCGACATGACGACCGCTTCACTCCACCGACCGTGGGTGAGCAGAACGAACGCGGTGGTCATCCCGCATGTCGGACACGGCAGGCCGGTGAATGCGCGGAAGCTGCACAGCGGCACCGGAATTCGATCGAACGGGAAGAATCGGGCGATCAGCAGCGCCATGACGCCAAGAATGCTGATCGCCCGCGTGTAGTACGAAATCGGACGGGCGGGCAGAACGATCCATTGCATCAGAAAACCTTGAACTGAATCCGCAGGTAGTCCTTTGGATTCTGCCGGACGTCGTAGATCAGCTTGGCCAGTTCGGCCAGCGCCTGGTTTAGGTTTTCATACAGCTGCTTGTCTTTGAGCAGCTGGCCCATGGTGCCTTCACCCCGATCGATCTGTTCCAGGATCTGGCGGATTTTGCGGAGCGAATCCCGCGCCTCCTCGAACAGCGTCGGGTCGGTGGACATCCGGCCCAGCGTGCCTTCTCCCTGCTCGATCCGCAGGAGCAGGCGGTCCACCTTGGCCGACACTTCCCGCAGGTTGTTGTACAGCGCGGGATCGTCGACCAGTTTGTTGAGCGTCCCCTGAGACGTGTTGAGCCGGTTGATGAACTGGTTGAGTTCCTTGGCGGTGGCGGTCAACTCGTCGTACAGGGCGCGATTGTGAACCAGCTGGCCGAACGTACCCTCGCTGCTGCGCAGGTCGTCCATGAGCCCGCCCGCCCGCTGAACAGTCACATCCAGGTTCTGGATTGTGGACACCAGGGACCGGTGCAGACTGGTTTCGTTGATGAGCTGGCCGATGGTGCCTTCGCCGGCGTCCAGTTTGGCTACGATGCTTTTCACGCGGTCCGATATGTCGCCGAAGTTGGCCATCAGGTCGTTGGCGTTGACCATCAGCTGCCGAATGGTGGCCTCGTTGACCGCTTCGATAAAGATGTGTCCCTCGGCGGTCCGGCGCGGCTCTTCCGGCAGCCGCCCGATGCTGATATCCACATACTTGTCGCCCAGCAGACCGATGGAGCCGATACTCACCTCCGAATCGCGCTTGATCCAGCCGACGAATTCGTCTTCGATCTGCAGGACCAGCCGGATGCTCTGGAGGTTACTCCGGGCGGTTTTCAGGTCCTGCCGCGCCGCCGCCAAATTCTTTCGGAGCCGGGCGAGGCGCTCTTCCTGCAGCAGGATCCCCTCCCGAACCTTGTCGGCATCCGCGGCCTGGGCAGCGGCAAGCGATGCCCGTTCGCGCTCCACCGCCTTTTCCACATCGCGGATCAGACCGTCGTAACGCTGGACGTCGGCGGTGAGCTGCTGGATCTTGTCGTTCGTGTCCCGGTTGGCTTGCGTGTCCGGCGGGGTCTTCTCCAGTTTGATGTCGTCCACATTGCCGATCTCGATTCCGTTGAGCCACACCGGCGCACCGGCCTTCAAACCGGAGATCTCCGGCAAATAAGTGACCGCATACGATTTGGGGGTGAAGAACCCGCGTCCCCCGCTGACCCGGATGATCATGAAAATCAGAATGGCGAAGCTGCCGATGACGAAAATGCCGACGCGAAACTCATGCCAGTTGAATCTCTTTTTGCGCCTTTCCATCACGGTGCCTCTCCTCGATGCGGTCGATTAGGAAATGAACTCCTGGATGTATGGGTCGCCGCTGCCAACCAGTTCGTCCATGTTGCCTGAAAATACGATCCGTCCGTCCCGCAGGACGCTGAACGAAGTGTGGACGAAACACTGGTCGGCGGGTTCCCGCTCCACCCGGATGTCGCCGGGCGACACGACTCGGGCCGTGTGTTCTGCCAGGAAGTACGCGGCGTTCAGATCGTGCGTCACCACGACCGAGGTCATACCCTCCATGTCACGCAGCTTGACCAGCAGGTCGCAGATCGACCGTGCCGTCACCGGATCGAGCCCGGCGGTGGGCTCGTCGTACAGCATGTACCGGGGTTGCCCCGCCAGAGCGCGGGCGATGGCGACCCGGCGGCGCATGCCGCCTGACAACTCGGCCGGTTTCATGTCGATGGTGTGGGCCAACTCGACGAAGCCAAGCAACCGGGTCACGATCTCCTCGATCTCATGCTCGTCCCAGCCGCCCTCGTCGTAGAGGCGATAGCCCACATTCTGCCGGATGGTCAGCGAGTCGAACAGCGCGCCCTCCTGAAAGACGATGCCCATCTGGTCGCGGATGGCGATCAGCTCATCCTCTTTCAACCGGGAGATATCCACATCGCTGACCTTCACCTGCCCCGCATCGCAGCGCTCGAGGCCGATGAAGAGCCGCAGCAGGGTGGATTTGCCGGAACCGCTTCCGCCCAGGACGATCAGGCTCTCGGCGGGTCCCACCCGCAGACAGATATCCTGCAGCACCGGGGTGTCGGCGTAGGACTTGTCGACGTGCAACATCTCCAACATGACGCGCTCAGTGAAAAAACTCGATGATGAGTTTGTTCAGGATGAAGTCCGACATGATGACCAGTATGGAGGCGGCGACCACCGACTTTGTGGTGGCCCGGCCCACACCCTGGGTGCCGCCCCAGGTTCGCAGGCCGTGATGGCAGCCGATCATCGCCACGATGAAACCGAACACAAGCGGCTTGCCCAGCCCGCCGATCAGGTCTTCATAGGTCAGCGAATCGAACGCGACCGACCAGAACAGCGACGTCCGCAGCTTCAGCTCGTACAGCGAAACCAGCCAGCCGCCGATCAACCCAAAAAAATCACAGACGGCCGTCAGCAGCGGCAGCATGGAAACCGTGGCCATCATCCGGGGGGTGACCAGCTTTTTAACGGGATCGGTGCCCAAGGCCCGCATGGCGTTGATCTGGTCGGTGACCACCATCGAACCCAACTCGGAAGCGATCCCCGATCCGATTCGTCCGGCGATCATGAGCGCCGACAGGACCGGCCCCAACTCGCGCACCAGACTCATCGAAACCAGTTGGCCGGTCAGGCCCACGGCTCCGAACGAACGGAGCGTGCTGGCGGTCTGGAGCGCGAGAACGCCGCCCGTAAAAAACCCGGTCAGGATGATGATGGTCAGCGAGCCGACGCCGATCAGGTCCATCTGCTCGAAGGTTTCGCGGATATAGCGCGGCCGGCGGAACAGATTCAGGATCGCCTTGAACGCCAACAGACTGAAGTCCTGAATTTCCACCAAGACGCTGATGATCAGATTCAAGAACATTGTACTCGTTCAGGCGCGCATCGGTTTTTCTTCTTATACCATACAACCGCGCAGAGGCCAACCGCCGGGGCGGATCATCAGGAACGCGGATGGTATTTCTTATAGATCTCCTTCAGGCGCGATTGCGTCACGAAGGTGTAGA
>JAAYUB010000142.1 GCA_012517875.1 Acidobacteriota bacterium
ACGATCTCAAGCTCAGCGGATCGTTCGTGTTCGAGCTTTCAGCCGATGGCCGGAGCTTCTCCGGTTCCTATGTGTACGACGGGAAAACGTACTCCTGGAGCGGGAAGAAAAATTAGCGGGATCGGGCCGCGGAGAAGCAAAGGACACGCGGCCACCGGTTCCCCGCACTCCGCGGTCGCGGGGCGCGACACACGCATTCTTTGCCGCTTTCCGGACGCTGCCCCGCGTTTAGGGGCAGCGCCTGGTTATCATGGTCGTGGCCGTATGGAGGTCGCCGGCCAATGGCGGAATCGGCGATACGGTTGATCGAGCGGTGGCAATTTTCCATAAAGGCAAAATCGCAATAGTAACCGAGTCGGTGGACTCGGATGCGGTATCCATCCTTGTCGGTATTTGCCGGCGGTCGGACCTGGCTCTGCGCCGCCTCCGGCCGCAGGTTCCATCGACAGGGTGTCGATGGGTGCAGGGCTTGACGCGATCCATGAAACACGGTGTGCCGGCCCGGAGTGCGCGGTCAGGGGCGGCGTCGCGCTCCGCGCTCATCCAGAGCGGTGTCGTGCCGCCACACTCCTGACCGCCGTGCCGTCGTGTCCGGGTGAACCGCCTACTTCACCTTCTCGGTGATCTTGACCGGCTGGGCGAGCTGGAACTGGAACTTGGTCTCGGGGGGGAACTCCACTTCCTTGCCCCGGGTGGCCAGCACGCCGGCCGTTCCGGCGCCGCCGCCGATGACTGCGCCGATGGCGGCGCCCTTCTTCCCGCCGGCGATCCCGCCGATGATGGCGCCCACGCCGGCGCCGCCGCCGATGACCGCCGCGTCACGGGTGGTGGACCCTTCGGCCTGGAACTGGAGCGTGTTGGTCTGCACGCCCACCATCTCGCCGCGGATCTCGATGCTCTCCACGGTCAGGCTCATGAACGCCTTGCCCTTGACCTTGCCGGACTGGGCGCTCTCGAGCACCCGGCCCGCCAGACGGGTGTTGGCGGGCAGGACGACCTCGCCGTTCAGGTCCACCGGCTGGGCCAGGAACATCTCGAAGCGGTCGCCGCCGGCGTTGGTCTTGGTGCTGAGCGATCCCTGCAACAGGCCCACCAGGGCGGTGCCGGCGGGGATCTCCACCGTCCGGGTTTTCGGTTTCGGCGGTTCGACGGGCTGTGCGGGCTGGGCGGCTTCGGTGATGGGCGTCGCGCCCGTCGGCTGCGCCGCAGGCGCGGGCTCCCCGGTGACGGGTGGCGGAGTGGCGGTTGTCCCCGTGCCGCCGGCGTCGGCGACCGGCTGCTCGCCTGCGGTTGCCTTGGCCGCGGCGGCCTTCTTCTGCGCCAGCTGTTTCTTCATGGTCTGGAGCTCGGCCTGCTGTTTGGCGATTTCGGCCTGGAGCCGTTGCTGTTCCTCGAGCGCGGCGGCTTCTTCCTGCATACGCTGCTGCGCCTGCTGGGCCTGGACCTGTTGCTGCAGCTCGTAAATCTTGGCTTCCTGCTGCTGGATCTGGGTCTGCAATTTCTCCGCCTCCGCCGCGGCGGCCTTGGCGGCCTCGTCCTCTTTCTTCACGCAGGCGACGGCCGAGAGCAGCAGCGTCACCGCGAGAATGATCAGGACCAAACGTGGTTTCATAATGACTCCTTGTTGCATGAAGTGCTTGTTATTGTTGATGACCGGATAATGCACATAGTTTCACAATATTGTCGCAATTTTTTCGAGGAGGGACAAGTGGGTTCTCAGCGCCGTCCCTCTCCGAACCCATTCACCCAATCACCATCTTCTGTTATGATGCCCGCTATTTCGATCGGAAAGGAACGCCATGAACGCGCTGCCTCCGCCCCGCCCCCTCCTGCAGGCCCTGGAACCGGACCAGCTCAACGCCCTGCCCATCGGCCGGTACGAGGGGCCCGTGCACCTGGTCCGCGACGACGCAGAGGCCCGGACCGCGATCGCTGCGCTGGTCGGCGAGACCCTCCTCGGCTTCGACACCGAAAGCCGTCCGGCGTTCCGCAAGGGTGAGAGCCACCCGGTGTCGCTGGTCCAGCTGGCCGGCGCCCGCGGCGTCTGGCTGTTCCAACTGCAGGGGCTTGCCGATCCCGCCCCCCTGGCGGCCCTGCTGAGCGATGCCGCCGTGCGAAAAGTGGGCGTGGCCACCGCAGATGACGGCCGCAAGCTGCAGGAGACGCTTGCATGCGAACCCGCCGGCTTTCTGGACCTGAGCGCGGTGGCGAGGCGCCACGGACTGCGGCAACCGTCGCTTCGCCAGTTGGCGGCCGTCCTGCTGGGGATCCGCATCCCCAAGGGGACGCGCCTCACCAACTGGGCGCGCCGCGACCTGACCCCGGCCCAGGTGGCCTACGCGGCCACCGACGCCTGGATCGCCCGGCAGGTCTACCTCCGCTTCCGGGAGCTGGGCGCGAATATCTAGCCCTGCAACGGGTCGAGAGTCGATGGTTGAGAGTTCGTGCTCGTGAGTCGTAATCGGAATTCGTAATCGTGGTCGTGATTCGTAATCGTGATCGTACTCAGACCTAGGCCCTGGGTTCTAGACCCCGGGTTTCGGATCCCAGGTCCTGGCACTCAGGTCCCGGCACCCAGGTCCCGGCACCCAGGTCCCAGTTCCCATAAGTTCCCCCCGTTCGCTGACTGGCTGTTTCGGCGGCATGATTACATGAGAATGATCCTTCGTGTTCTTTGTGACTTCGTGGTGAGCATTCCAAGTCGAGGCTCGATTACGATGACGATTACGATGACGATTACGAATTACGATTACGAATTACGATTACGAATGAGGAACATGGATGCCCATTCACCTCTGACCGCCGGCCGTGCGTTTTCCCGCCTGTGCCATTGACGCATCCGCCGTCACAGGCTATAGTTTATGCACTGTCATGCCGAGGACGGAGCCATGCCCGACACCATCCAGCGTCTGCAGATCGCGTTCTTCCTCAATGACCGGGAGGTTCGGGTGACCGTCCCCCCCGACCGGACGGCGCTGGAGGTGATCCGCGGCGAGCTGGGCCTTACAGGCACGAAGGAGACCTGTTCCGAGGGCGACTGCGGCGCGTGCACCGTGGCCCTGGGCGAGCTGGCGGACGAGCTGCTCGTTTATCGAGCCGTCAACAGCTGCATCCTGCCGGCCGCCCGGCTGCACGGCCGACATGTCATCACGGTGGAGGGGCTGGCCGCCGACGGGCGACTCCACGTGATCCAGCAGCAGCTTCTGGACCACCACGCCGTCCAGTGCGGCTACTGCACGCCCGGCATCGTCATGTCGCTGTTCTGTCTCTTCCTGCAGCGGCCCGACCCGGACGAGGCCGCCATCCTCGAGGCGCTCGAGGGGAACCTGTGCCGCTGCACCGGCTACGTCACCATCCGCGCCGCCGCCCGCGCCGTGGCCGGGCGCCTCGCCGCCGCCGGCGGCGAGGCGCGCGGGCTGATCCTGCCTGCCTATGCCGCCGACATGGAGCGCCGCCTTCGGGCGTTCGGCGAACCGCTGCGCGCCACGGACTCGCCCAATGCCGACGGCCGTCCCCTCGCCGGCTACCACGTGCCGGCGAGCCTGTGGGAGCTGTGGCGGACCCTGGCGCGGGTCGGCGATCCGGCGCGGACGCGGTTCATCCACGGCGGCACCGACGTGATGGTGGCGGTGAACATCAAGCGTGACTTCCCGGAACACCTGGTGGACCTGAGCCGGATCCCCGAGCTCCACGTGCTGCTGCGCGAAGGGGACGTCCTCCGGATCGGCGCCGGACTCACCTTCACCGACCTGATGGAGAGCACCCTCGTGGCCGACCACCTGCCGGTGCTGGCCCGCGCGGCGGCCCGGATCGGGTCGCGGCAGGTGCGCAACCGCGGCACCCTGGGCGGGAACATCGCCAACGCCTCGCCCATCGCCGACGGCGCGGTGGCTCTGCTGGGGCTGGACGCGCGACTGGTGCTGGCGTCGGCCGGCGGCGAACGGACGCTCCCGCTGGAACAGTTCTACAAGGGGTATAAAGACACCGACCGGCAGCCCGGCGAGATCATCCGCGCGGTGGAGGTGCCGCTCACCGAGTGTACGCACCAGTACCTGAAGTCGTCCAAGCGGCCGGCGGTGGACTGCGCCTCGGTGAGCTCGCTCTGCTCGGCGCGGCTGGAGGACGGGCGGGTGGCGATGTGCCGCCTGGCGTTCGGCGGGGTGGCCGTGTATCCCGCGCTCGCCCGGCAGACGGCCGCGTTCCTCGCGGGACGGGCGCTGGACGCCGAGACCGTTCGCGCCGCCGCCGACCTGGCCGCGGCCGAGTTCCAAACCATCGGCGACGTGCGCGGCAGCGCCGCGTACCGCCGCGCGCTGATCCGCCACCACGTGATCCATCATCTGGAGTCACTGCGGGGCAACGCCGAACTGTGCGGGAGGCACCCATGAGCGCCGAGACACCGAGATCCCGGCCCGCCGCCGATCCGCCGCACCTCAGCGGCCACCTCCACGTCACCGGCGCGTCGCGCTTCATCGGCGAGGACGTCCGGCCGACTGGGCTGCTCCATGTGAAGGTGGTGGCCAGCCCCCACGCCCACGCCCGGATCACGGCCATCGACACCGCCGCGGCCGCCGCCCGCCCCGGCGTGGCCGCGGTGCTCACCCACCGGGACATCCCCGGCGCCAACCAGATCGGCCACGTGCTGCCCGACGAGCCGCTCCTGCCGGCGGACACGGTGACCTATGCCGGCCAGCCGGTGGCGCTGGTGGCGGCGGCGGATCCGTGGCAGGCCGAAGCCGCCGCGGCTGCCGTGCGCGTCACCTACGAACCGCTGCCGCCGGTGCTCACCATCGCGGAAGCGCTGGCCCGAGGGCAGCTCTACGTGCCCGAGCGCCGCATCGTCCGGGGCGACGTGGACGCCGCCCTGGCCGCCGCGCCCCATGTGCTGGAAGGGCAGGTGGTGTCGGGCGCGCAGGAGCACTTCTACCTCGAGACGCAGCGCTGCGTCGCCGTGCCGGCCGAGGACGGGCAGATCGTCCTCTTCGCCGCCACCCAGAGCACGGCCGAGGTGCAGGAGATCGCCGCCCGCGTGCTGGGCCGTCGCAGCAAGGACATCACCGTGGATGTGCCGCGCCTCGGCGGCGCCTTCGGCGGCAAGGAGCGGAGCGCCACCCTCTGGGCGTGTCTGGCCGCGCTGGCCTGCCACTGCACCGGTCGGCCGGTGGAGTTGGCGCTCCAGCGCGTCGAGGATGCCGCCTGGACCGGCAAGCGCCATCCGTACGAATCGCGCTACCGGGTGGGCTTCGACGACGAGGGCCGGATCCTGGCCTGGGACGTGGAGCTCAACGCCAACGGCGGCGCCGCGGTGGACCTGTCGCTGGCCATCCTGGAGCGGAGCATGCTCCACGCCGACAACGCTTACTACATCCCGGCGGCCCGCATCGTGGGCCGGGCCTGTCGGACGAACCTGCCGCCCAACACCGCCTTCCGCGGCTTCGGCGCGCCGCAGGGGATCTTCGTCATCGAGTGCGCCCTGGAGCGGATCGCCCGCGTGCTGCGACTGGACCCCCTGGAGGTGCGCCGCCGCAACGCCTATCAGGAGGGGCAGCCCACTCCATACGGCCAGCCGGTGCACGACGCCCACGTCGCCGAGCTCCTGGAGCGCCTGGAGCGCAACGCCCGCTACGCGGCGCTGCGGGCGGAAAATGAGGCGTTCAACGCCGCCCACGTTTACGCCAAACGCGGGCTCGGCGTGGTGCCGGTCAAGTTCGGCATCTCGTTCACCTCGGCCTTCCTGAACCAGGGGTCGGCGCTGATCTGGATCTACGCCGACGGCACCATCTCGCTGAGCCACGGCGGCGTCGAGATGGGCCAGGAGGTGAACACGAAGGTGGCCCAGGTGGCGGCCCGGACCCTGGGCGTCGGCCTGGCGCGGATCCGCGTGGAAACGGCCAACACCAAGCGCGTGGCCAATGCCTCGCCCACCGCCGCCTCCACGGGCGCCGACATCAACGGCAACGCCGCCCTGGCGGCCGCCACGGAG
>JAAYUB010000143.1 GCA_012517875.1 Acidobacteriota bacterium
GGCGCTGGCCGCGGTGCGCGGCCACGAGGCGGTGGTGCGCCTGCTGCTGGACCGGGGGGCCGAGCCCGACGCCAGCACCGGGCGGGAGCGCCTGACCGCGCTGATGTGCGCCGCCGCCAACGGGCATGCCGGCGTGGCGCGGCTCCTGCTGGACCGGGGCGCGGCGGTGGACGCCGCCAGCCGGGACGGCTACACCGCCCTGATGCTCGCCGCCGGGTATGGCCGGCTGGAGACGGTGGGCATCCTGCTGGGCGCCGGCGCATCCGTCGCCGCCGCTACGCAGACCGGCTGGACCGCGCTCATGTCCGCCGCCGGCTCCGGGCACGCGGCTGTCGTGGACCGCCTCATCACCGCAGGCGCCGACGTCAACGCCTGGACCCGGGACAGTGGCACCACGCCGCTGCTCTGCGCCGTGGGCAACGGCCACGCGGCGGTGGTCCGGCTGCTCCTGGCCCGGGGCGCCAATGCGGCCCTCGCCGATTCCGCCGGCGTAACCGCCGCGGCGCTCGCCCGCCGGCTGGAGCACGCGGAGATCGCGCGGCTGCTGGCGGCGGAGACCACCGCGGCGGCCGGCCGCCGCCCGCTGCCGCAGCCTGACCCCGTGGACCCCGGCCGCGGCTTCGCCCATTGACGGACCCGTCGCCGGCCACCCGCATCATATAATGGAAGCGGCGCCTCGCCCGCGGCGGCGGGGCGCCGTGTCCGCACACCGACTGATCGGAGGCATGGCGATGATGCACACCGGTGAATGGCGTCTGGAACGGGACTCCCTGGGCGAGGTGCGCGTCCCCGCCGACGCGCTCTACGGCGCCCAGACCCAGCGGGCGGTGGACAACTTCCCCGTCAGCGGCCTGCGCTTTCCGCGCCCCTTCATCCGGGCGCTGGGCCTCATCAAGCTGGCCGCAGCCGAGGCCAACGCCGCGCTCGGCCTCCTGCCGCCGGAGCCGGCCGCCGCCATCGGCACCGCCGCCCGTGAGGTGGCCGACGGCCGGTGGGACAGCCAGTTCCCCGTGGACGTCTTCCAGACCGGCTCGGGCACGTCCACCAACATGAACGCCAACGAGGTGATCGCCGCCCGGGCGCGGCAACTGCTGGGCGACACCGCCGGTCCGCGCGCCGTCCACCCCAACGACCACGTGAACATGGGCCAGTCGTCCAACGACGTCATCCCCGCCGCCATCCACGTCGCCGCCTTCGAGCAGGCCGCCGGCGGGCTGCTGCCGGCGCTGCGCCACCTGCGCGACGTCCTCGACCGGCGCGCCGCGGCGCTCGACGACGTGGTGAAAACCGGCCGCACCCATCTCATGGACGCCATGCCCGTGCGGCTGGGGCAGGAGATCGGCGCCTGGTCCAGCCAGGTGCACCACGCCATCGTCCGGGTTGAGGCGGTCCTGCCCCGGCTGGCGGAGTTGGCGCTGGGGGGCACCGCCGTGGGCACCGGCATCAACGCCCACCCCGAGTTCGGCCGCCGTGCCGCCGCGGCGCTGGCGCGGCTCACCGGATTGCCCTTCCGTGAGGGGGACAACCACTTCGAGCTGCAGGCAGCCCAGGACACGGCAGTGGAGTTGTCCGGCCAGTTGAAAACAGTCGCCGTGACCCTGATGAAGATCGCCAATGACCTGCGCTGGATGAACTCCGGGCCCCAGGCGGGTCTGGCCGAGATCGCCCTGCCGGCGCTCCAGCCCGGCTCCTCCATCATGCCCGGCAAGATCAACCCGGTGATCTGCGAGGCGGTGATTATGGCCGCCGCCCAGGCCATCGCCAACGACACGGCGGTCACCCTCGGCGGCCAGTGGGGCAACTTCCAGCTCAACACCATGCTGCCGCTGGTGGCCCACAACCTGCTGCAGGCCGGGGGGCTGCTGGCCGCCGCCGCCCGGCTGCTGGCGGACAAGGCCGTGGCCGGCTTCACCGTCAACCGTGCCGCCGTGGCCGATTTGGTGGAGAAAAATCCCATCATGGTCACGGCGCTCAACCCGGTGATCGGCTACGACGCCGCCGCGGCCATCGCGAAGCGCGCCTATGCCGAAGGGCGGCGCGTCCGCGAGGTGGCCGCCGAGGCGACGGGCCTGGCGCCCGCCGAGCTGGACCGCCTGCTGGATCCCCGCTCCCTGACCGAGGGCGGCATCAAGGGCGGCGGCTCGGGCGGATAGCGCGCTCGTCGACTCGGTTTCATTTATTTTGAGTCGGTGCCACAAATCCGCCGCGGCTTCGTCTATGGTGATGATGGCCGGGCGAACGAGCGGTTCGCGCGGTTTGCAGCCGGGTCGGATCAACGAGAATGGATTTCACTCAGACACAGACCATGGACCGGATAACAGAAACGCACACCGCGCTGGAACGCCTGTACCGGGACCACGCAGCCTGGCTGCTTCGGCTGGCGGTCCGCCTGACGGGGCGCCTCGATACCGCAGAGGAACTGGTGCAGGAGGCGTTCCTGCGGATGGCGCAGCAGCCTGACACCGGCCGATCGCCCGAGAATCCGCGGGCCTGGCTGTGCCGCGTGACGGTGAACCTGTGGCGGGATCGACTCCGCCGCCTGCGGTGGCGACGATACCTGCCGCTGGCCTGCAGCCCCAATATGCCGGACGACCACGACACGGAAGCAGACTACCTGCAACAGGACCGAATAGCGAAAGTCAGGCACGCCCTGAGCCGGTTGTCCGATCGGGACCGGCTTCTCGTCGTGCTGTACTGGGACGAGACGAGCTACGCCGAGATGGCCCGCGTGCTGGACCTGCGGGTGACCAGCGTGGGGAAGGCGCTGTCCCGGGCCATCGACAGGTTGGCGGCACTACTGGAATGAGGTGTGACCATGCGATGTCCTGACCGATCCGCCATGCAATCGTTCGTCGACGGCGAGCTGGATTCCCGCTCCGCCGACGCGATCGGGACGCACCTGGTGGTGTGCCCCCGCTGCCGCGATGCAGTCGATGCCGTCCGTCGGCGGGCCCAGACAGTCTGCCGTTCGCTCGATGAAGCCTGGCCCGTCGTGGCCGCGCCGCCGCAGGCGTCACGCGCCGTGACACCTGATCAACGATTCGCAGCGACGGGTGCACCGCGCAGCATCTGGCGCCGACATCTCCGAATTCCGATCCCGCTGCTGGCTGCCACCGGGCTATTGATCACCGGCATGGGCACTGTCATCTGGCGGCAGCACCTCACCATGGGGGAGCTGCGGACAACCCGGCAGCCGCCGGTCACGACAGTCACCATCGCCGCCGGCGGCACGATCCTGCAGCAAGAGATCGTCCTGGACCTGTCCCGGTGCCAGCCCGTCGAGGATATGACAGTTTATGTTTTCAGGGAGGAATGATCATGCCATCCACTGTCGGGTTGATTGGCTGGCTGCTGTTGCTGACCACCATCAGCCTCGCCGCCGGACCGGCGATTGCGTCGGTTGACACAGGAGCGCCGGCCGCGCCGCCGGAAGAGCGCCCGGGTGCCGCCGCGAAAGACACGGGCGTAGAGAGGCCGATCATCATCAACCTGGATCTGGCGTTGTTGCAGATCCACCCTGCAGAAACCATGACTCTGTTGGCTCCGAAAGTGCAGGTCTTGTTGGGACATTCGGCCACCATCCAGACAGGTGCGAAAACTACCGACGAACGGACTGAATCGAGGGAGTACCGGCTCACCATCCGGCCCGCCAGGATTCTGTCCGATGGCATCGAGCTGCAGTTTCAATGGACCATGAAGATCGGGACAACTACCAATACCGGCAAGGCCGCGGCGACGGTGCGCAATCTGGAAAAGGCGGTCGTCAACCTGTTCGAGGATCGGAGACGCAACATCAAATATGCCATCCAGGTGGTCCCACTGGTGGAAAACGTGCAACCGGCGGGAGCGTATCCGAAGCCCTTGCACGAGTTGCGCATCACGGGCGGCATGCTGCTTCTGAACGACCGTCGGGTGTGGGGCGGATCCGGCTCCAACGGTTCCGCACGGAGCGACCAGGAAGGTGCCGTTCACTTCGAAATCCTGACGAAACAGTTCGGCCGCTTCCGGTTGTTTTTCCGTCCCGCCGGCAAGACGGACCTGATGGGGACCGTCAAAGGCAACATCATCCGTTTCGACTATTTGGACAACCTGTTCGAATTAGTCTCGCGGGACGACTTTCTCGACGGCGGCCCATGGAAGGTGTGGATCCAGCACGATCCGGATGTCTTCACGTACCCGGCGCGAGGTTCGGGATCGCGGGGCCCGGTGGGACCCGATTGGAGCGTGGTGGAAGCCAGCGTGGGGGTCGGAGCCGGTGGCGGTCCCGACTGGTGATCCCGATCAGCTGTCATCCGGCTGTGCCGAAGTGGGGCGGATCGGTTGCCGGGGCTGCCGGACGGACTATCGGATTCATGCCGTTGTCAGGGTCCGATGATTTCATTGAGCCCGTCCACGACCTGGGCGATCTCCTCGGGCTTTGCTTTCCCGAGCCGGTTCCCGATTCGTTCGACCGCCAACGTCCGGATCTGGCTGATCTTGACCCAGGACCGCTTCGGCAGGCCTTTCGACTCGAGCTCCAGTGTCAGCGGGAAACCCGCTCGCTGCGGCTGACCCGTGATCGCAACGGCGATCACCGTACCCGAACGCTCGTTGAACACATCGTGACTCAGAATCAGGACCGGCCGCTGCCCGGCCTGTTCATTCCCTCGCCCCGGGTTCAAATCCGCCCACCGAATATCGCCCCTCAGTATTCCGGCCATCGCCTCAACTCCTCCGACAGTCCCTCCTCCGCCAGGGCCTTTTCAAAACTCGGATCCAGCTTGCCGCTCTCGCGCGCCAGCCGGTTCTGATCGACGCGCTCCAGCTTCTCCTTCACCGCGACTTGGATCGCCTGGCTGCGATTGCGGAACACGGCTTGTTTCACCAGATGATCCAGCCGCCGAAGGAGCGCTTCATCGATGGTGATGGCCACTTTAGATCGTCCCATGTCGCACCTCCGGGTATGACGATATATCATACCTGAATATCTGTCAAGTACGGCCCGATGATCGAACCCTGACCATTCGACGAATGCGTCGAACCGCAGGCTTTCGCAATTTTACGCAACAATGCAGTCAACGCCGGGCCACGGCATCCTGCCACGGGTGTGCGTCGTCGAACGCGCGCGACGAAACACCGCCGCCGGTTCGCGCTCGTCCGGAGCGCGTCACCTCCCCGATTGACAGCGGCGGTGACCCCGAAGTACTGTGGTAGGGCATTCAATCGACACCCCAAGGAGCGCCCCATGTCCCGCATCGTGTGCCAGCCAGTCTCATGATCCGACGAAATTGGATCGCCCTGCTGTTGCTCGCCGTCGGTGGCGGTTTGCTGTGCGCCGTCACGCCCGAAACCGCCGCCAACCCGTGGCCGGCCATCCGCCGGGCGCGGGTGGAGCGGCTGCTCCCGGCGGCGATGCAGGCCGCCGGCGCCGACGCCTGGGTGGTCATCTGCCGCGAGAACGCCAACGATCCGCTGGCGCTCCACGTGGGCGGCGAGAATGCCGGCGGCCAGGCCGCGTTCCTCTTCTTTCTGAAGGACGGGCGGGTCGCCTCGCTCGCCATCACGCCGCCGGGCGAGGCCACGGCACTGCAGGAGGTGGGCCTCCACGACGCCTACCGGGTGCTGGCACGGGACGAGAGTCTCTGGTCGGCCGTGGCTGCGGCGCTCCACGAGCGCGGCGCGACGGTGGTCGCCGTCAATTCCTCGGCTCGCGCCGTGGCCGACGGGTTGAGTCACACCCAGCGCCGGGAGCTGGAGGCGGCGCTCGGCGCCGGATGGCCCGGCCGGCTGGTCTCGTCCGAGGAGCTGGTGATCACCTGGCTCGCCGTCAAGCTTCCCGAGGAGATTGCCATCATGCGGGACGCCGCCCGCCTCACCGAGCGGCTCCTTCTCGAGGCTTACGCCATTGTGGCACCGGGGCAGACGACCGACGCCGACGTGGCCCGGTTCCTCAAGGGCCGGATGCGCGAGCTCGGCGTCGGCGACGCCTGGGCCCCCGACCAGAATCCCAATGTCAACTCCGGGCCCGACCGCGGCCATTCCCACTCCACCGGCAAGATCATCATGCCCGGCGACGTGATCCAGATCGACTTCGGGATTCTGGTCCACGGCGTGTGGTGCTCCGA